>CAYMZO010000016.1:0-14883 GCA_964394885.1 uncultured Eubacteriales bacterium
AAATGAGTTAATTTTATATATTAAAAAGCCTATAAAAACGCCGAAAGACAACGTGTTTATAGGCTTTTTGCTGGAGCTACTGAGGGGATTTGAACCCCTGACCTACTGATTACGAATCAGTTGCGCTACCAACTGCGCCACAGTAGCCTGTTTTTTAAAACAGCTATTATATTATAGATAAGCTTAATGGTATTTGCAATAGTTATTATAAATTTTATATAATATTGACAATATTTTCATCTATGATAATTGAAATAATAAAATGGCTATGTTAACATAATATATATTTCAAAGATTTTAAAGAATGGAGCATATTCTATGAAAAAGTTTATATCTATATTACTTGCTATGACTATGTTTATTACACTTGCAACTGCATGCAATAAAGATGAAGATCCTACGATTGATTCGGGCAAGACAAGCGATGTTAATGCAGGAAGACTTCTTAAGCCTTACATTGATATCAACAAAACAGGAAAGTATATGATTTCCTCAGAAATGGAATTAGATGATGGTACTGTTATTCCAGTAACAATAACTATTTCAGGTTCGGCAAAAAAAATGCTTACACTTACAATGACAATGGAGGATGGAGAGCAACTTCCTATGAGCCTTATTATAAACGGTTCAAGCACAATTCTGTTGTTCTCAAGCCTTAAAACATACGGACAGATAGGTGAATCACAACTTAAAACTTTAACCGATTTCCTTCAGTCTGCATATATTCAGCTTTCAGCACTTTCATTTGTAGAAGATGGAACAGTTGAAATTGGAGATGCAACTTACAAATATGAGGATTATATGAATCCTACAAGCCAGGTTGTTTCAAGATATGTATTTAAAGATGACAAGCTTGTTATGAGAGGAAATGTAGTTAACGGAAATGTAGAAAAGTATGGTAAGATTACTATTTCCGGAAATGTAACAGATGATATGTTTAACGTTCCTTCAGAATATACAAATAACCCATCAGACATCAGAGACCTTGCTTCAAAAATAGATGCTTCAATGGCAGCTGGTCAATAATTTAAAGATTATAACAATACCCTGTGCCACAGAGGCATAGGGTATTTATTTTAAGGTGATAAATATGGTTGCGTTGGTAACAGGTGCTTCAAGAGGAATAGGGGAGCAAACTGCAAAATTGCTTGCTCAAAATGGATACTCGGTTGCGATAAATTATAAAAAATCAGGCGATAGGGCAAAGGCACTTGCAAAAAGCTTGCAGGATAGTGGATATATAGCTGAAACTTTTTGTGCAGATGTCAGCAACTTCAACGAAGTGGCTTCTATGATATGTGAAATAGAGAAAACTATGGGTAAAGTTGATATACTTGTCAACAATGCAGGAATAGCCCAGCAAAAGCTGTTTTGCGATATTACGCAAAATGATTTTGATACGATGTTTGATGTTAATGTCAAAGGAGTTTTTAACTGTACAAAGGCTGTATTGCCGGGAATGATAAGAGATAAGAGAGGAAGTATTGTAAATATTTCTTCTATGTGGGGACAGATTGGAGCTTCTTGCGAGGTTCATTATTCTGCTTCAAAAGCCGCTGTAATCGGAATGACACAAGCACTTGCCAAAGAGGTTGGACCATCTGGAATAAGAGTAAATTGTGTGTGTCCGGGTGTTATAGATACTGAAATGAATAGCAACTTAGATGAAGAAACAATGGCACAGCTTAAAGAAGAAACACCTCTTATGAAAATAGGAACACCAAATGATGTTGCTGAAATAATTGTCTTTTTGTGTAGTGAAAAAGCATCATTTGTTACAGGACAGATAATAGGCGTCAATGGTGGAATGGTCATTTAGCCTATAACTACGTACAAAATATAAAATTTTATAATAAAAGCAAAGATAAGTAAAGCAAAACTACTTTACACCAATGCGTATTGTTTTTGACTTATAAACTTGCAAATAAAATATAAAAATAAGGTTCCAAGCTGATAACACAAACCAAGATTGTGTCATTATGTGTTGGAACCTTACTGTTTTAATAAAAGAGGTATCTGTTTTAAAGCAGATACCTCTTTGGTGTATTTTAATTAAATCGTTTAGCCTAAAATTTCTTTAAGAATTTTTGTAACTTCCTGTGCAGGTGCCTGTCCACGAAGAGCACGCATTGATTGACCTATAAGGTATTGGAACGCCTGAGTTTTTCCACCCTTATATTCATCAACGGACTTCTGATTTTCAGAAATTACTTGCTCGATTGTAGACTTGATAGCAGAGCTGTCAGTCATAACTGCAAGATTGTTGTCCTTAACAAATTTTTCGGGGTCAACATCATCAGAAAATACTTTTGCAAAAACTTTCTTTGCAGTGTTTCTTGTAATTTTGTTTTCAGAAAGCATATTGATGATTTTTCCGAGTGATTCATCGTTAAATGACATCTCTTCAGGAAGTGTTCCACTGTCGTTAAGAAGCTTCATAAGCTCAACCATAATCCAGTTTGCAGCATCTTTAGGGTCTTTACAAATCTCAATGGTCTTTTCAAAAAGAGAAACAAGATGAACTGAATTTGTTATAATTCCCGTATCGTACTCCGGCAATTTAAGCTCAGACATATATCTTTGCTTTTTCTGCTCGGGAAGTTCGGGCAATGTGCCACGAATTTCATCAATATGTGAATCGCTTACTTCAATTGGAGGAATGTCCGGCTCCGGAAAGTATTTATAATCCTGTGCATCTTCCTTAGAACGCATAGCATAACTCATTCCCTTGTTATCGTCCCAACGGCGTGTTTCCTGAGTTACTTTTTTACCCTCTTCAATAAGCTCAATCTGACGCTTGCTTTCACTCTCAATAGCTCTTGCAATTGCCTTAAATGAGTTCATATTTTTCATTTCGGTACGTGTTCCAAGCTCTGCCTGCCCAACAGGACGAACGGAAATGTTTATATCAGCACGAAGTGAACCTTCCTGCATCTTACAGTCTGAAACGCCGATGTATTGAAGAATAGCCTTTAACTTTTCAAGATAGTCAATAGCTTCCTCGGCAGAACATAGGTCGGGTTCGCTGACAATTTCAAGAAGAGGAACACCACAACGGTTATAGTCAACAAGAGTGCAGTCTTCCCAAGGGTCATGAATAAGCTTTCCTGCATCTTCTTCCATATGAATTTCTTTTATGCGGATTTTCTTTTTGTTGCCGTCAGCACCGTTAATCTCAACATATCCGTCGTGGCAAATCGGAAGATAAAGCTGAGAAATCTGATAAGCCTTAGGAAGGTCGGGGTAAAAGTAGTTTTTACGGTCAAATTTATTGTACTGGGTAATAGAGCAGTTTGTAGCAAGACCTGTTTTTACTGCATAGTCAACAACACTGCGGTTTAAAATCGGCAATGTGCCGGGCATACCGGAGCAAACTTCACAAACGTGAGTATTTGGATCTCCGCCGAACTCTGTTGTGCAGTTACAGAAAATTTTTGTCTTAGTGGAGAGCTCGGTATGAACCTCAAGTCCTAAAGTAATCTCATAGTTCATTATTTTGAAGCCCCCTTAATAAGAGTTGGAAATTTAATAAAATCAGTTGCTTTTTGGTATTCTAAAGCAGTTTGCATAATTGTTGTTTCATCAAAAGGCTTGCCTATAAGCTGCAAACCGATAGGAAGATTGTTGCTGTCAAATCCGCAGGGGACAGAGACAGACGGCAATCCTGCAATGTTAATCATAACAGTGTAAATATCACCCAGATACATCTTTAATGGGTCAGAAAGGCTTTCGCCTTTTTTAAGTGCTGTTGTTGGAGCAACAGGACCGAGTAACATATCATATTTTTCAAACGCTTCAAAGAAAGAGGCTTGAATAAGCTTCTTTGCCTGTAAAGCCTTCTTATAATAAGCATCATAATAACCGCTGCTAAGAACAAAGTTGCCGAGCATTATGCGACGCTTAACTTCCATTCCAAAGCTTTCACTACGGCTCTTAATGTAAGTTTCTTTAAGATTTTCTGCCTGCTCACTTGAAAAGCCGTATTTAATACCGTCATACCTTGAAAGGTTAGAACAGGCCTCGGCACAGGCGATTATATAATAGGTTGGAATAGCATACTTAACGATTGGCATTGAAAACTCTTCAACGGTTGCACCAAGCTTTTCAAGCTCTTTTGCAGCGTTTAGAATTGACTCTTTAACGTCAGCGGAAATACCTTCTCCGAGATAGTCGGAAGGTATACCGATTTTTTTGCCCTTAACGTCGCCATTCAGCACCTTGGTATAATCGAACTTTGGAAATTCCATAGATGTTCCGTCTTTTTCATCTTTACCGCTGATTATTTCAAAAAGAGCGGCACAGTCTGCAACGTCTTTACCAACAGGACCAATTTGGTCAAGTGATGAAGCGTAGGCAACAAGACCGTAACGAGAAACAGAACCATAGGTTGGCTTGAGTCCTGTTACACCGCAGAAAGAACAGGGCTGACGAACAGAACCGCCGGTGTCAGAACCGAGAGCAATAACAGCTTCGTTTGCCGAAACAGATGCCGCAGCACCACCTGATGAACCTCCCGGAACACGATTTATGTCCCAAGGATTGTTGGTTGCACCAAAATGAGAGGTCTCTGTTGTACTTCCCATTGCAAACTCATCCATATTGAGCTTGCCAACAACAATCATATCTGCATTTTCCATACGCTCGACTACGGTTGCGTTGTAGGTAGGTTTAAAATCTTCCAATATTTTTGATGCACAAGTAGTTGTAACTCCCTTTGTGCAAATGTTGTCTTTAACAGAAACAGGTACACCTGCAAGAGATGATGCAATATTGCCTGCATCTATTCTTGCCTGAACCTCATCTGCTCTTTTGTATGCCTGCTCTTTGCAGGTGGAAATATAGCAGTTGTATGTGCTGTCGTAATTTTCTATATTTTCTAAAACACTGTCAACTGCTTGTCTTACTTTTATTTCACCGCTTTGAATTCTTTTTGCAAGCTCCAAAGCTGTCATAGCTGAAATATCAATACTCACAATAATCCTCCTTATTCAACTGTTTTTGGAACTTTAAAGCAGCCGTCCTTCTGATGAGGGGCATTGCTGAGTAAAAGCTCACGGTCAGCTGAAGATTTTACGTTGTCCTCGTGGAAAACATTTGTAACAGGGAAAGAGTGTGAGAGCGGTTCAACGTTGGCTGTGTCAAGCTCATTTAGTGTGTCTATATATGAAAGAATATCCTGCAAATCTTTTTCACATTTTGCTCGTTCATCTGCTGAAAGCTCAATTCGTCCGAGAGCTTCAAGGTAGCTTACGAGCTCACTTCCTATCTGCATAGTAAACCTCCTGTATAATAATATTTCTCTTTTTATAAATGTTAAGGCTCAAGCCTGTTAATATCTCTTGGGAACAATGTGCTATGACGTACGTTGTCGTCATCACATAGTCTCATACAAAGCCTTTCAAGACCAATGCCTAAACCTCCGTGAGGTGGCATACCGATTTTGTGAATCATAAGGTATGACTCGAAATCTTCGGGATTCATACCCTTTGCAACAATCTTTGCAACCTGCTCGTCATAATCGTGAATACGTTGACCGCCGGTTGTAATCTCAAGGCCTCTGAATAAAAGGTCAAAGCTTAATGTAATCTTTGAGTTTTCAGGGTCATCCATTGCATAGAAAGGACGTTTCTTAGCAGGATAATGAGTAACAAAAACAAAGTCGCTGTTATATTTATCTTTAAAGAGCTTGCCGATAAGCTGCTCTTCTTCAGGCTCAAGGTCGTTGGGGTCTTTAATTCTGCGGTTATATTCCTTGGAGACCATTTCCTTTGCATCTGCAAATTTAACGCAAGGGATTTTATCAATGTTAGGAACATCAACCTTAAGCAACTCAAGCTCTGACTTGTATTCTTTCTTAAGAAGCTCCATTGTATATTTAAGGAAACCTGTTTCAATTTCCATAATTTCCGTAAAGTCGTTAATATAACCCATCTCAAAATCGAGGCTTGTATATTCATTCAAATGACGTGTTGTGCTGTGTTTCTCAGCACGGAAAACAGGTCCGACTTCAAATACACGTTCATAAACTCCAACCATAGTTTGTTTATAAAACTGCGGGCTTTGAGCAAGATAAGCCTTTTTGCCGAAATACTCCATTTTAAATACGTTTGCTCCACCTTCAGAAGCGTTTGCAATAAGCTTTGGAGTATGGATTTCGGTAAAGTTTTGGGAGTGAAGATATTCCCTAAATCCTCTTACAATTCCCTCTTGGATTTTAAACTTTGCACGCATAATTCCAGAACGAAGAGTAGCAGGACGATAGTTGAGTTCAGTGTCAAGTGTTGCATTAAGCTTTCCCTTGTTAATAGAAACCGGCATTACGGAAGCAGGGGTAGAAAGAACTGATGCTTCTGTAAGTGATATTTCAAATCCGCCAGGAGCTCTCTGCTCTGCACGAATTTCACCTTTAAAGTCAACACAGCACTCTTCTTTAAGCTCTTTTATATCAAAATTTGACTTTTCCTTTGTCCATACACACTGGAAAACTCCGTCTATAATTCTAACAAGAATAAAAGCAAAATCGCCCATATCTCGGATTTTGTGGACAGCACCGTGGAATGAAACTTCTCCACCGTTTTTAGATGCTTCCAAAAGATCCTGCATTTTGCAAACTTTGCTTTGACCTTGACCAGTTGTAAACTGCATAAAACGCAACTCCCTAAAACATATAATATGAATAACTATAAAATAGATACACATTATAATATCACGCACATTTTTGTTTGTAAAGTATATTATTATATTAATAATGCTTATAAGAAAACAAAAAATACTTGCTATTTTAAAAAAACTGTGATACACTAACGTCTGTAAGTTATAGTTAGTATCGTGGAAGAGTGGGGCGACCCGCTCTTCTTAATTTGTAAGGATGTTTACGAACATACAAAGTACAAATAATAATTTTAAATTATTGCCCAAAGGAGGAATTTATTTGGGAGAAAAGTCAAAAGGCGGAAATACAATTTCAGCCGTATGGGAAATTGTAGAGCCTTATGCAGATGAACTCGGTCTTAAAATATGGGATATAAAATTTTTAAAAGAGGGTGCAAACCACTATCTTCGTATTTTTATTGATAAGGATGGCGGAGTGGGAATTGATGATTGTGTTGATTTAAGCCACGCAATCGACAAACCTCTTGATGATGCAGACCCTATTGATTGTAGTTATTGCCTTGAGGTTTCATCTCCGGGAGTTGAAAGGGAACTTTCAAGACCGGAACATTTTATGAGCAAGATAGGCGAACCTATAATGGTTAAGTTCATAAGACCTGTTGACGGAAAACGTGAATATAACGGTATGCTGAAAAGCTATGAAAATGGAATTGTTACATTGCTTCTTGAAAACGAAGAAGAAATGAATATTGATAAAAAAGAAACTTCATGGATAAAGCTAAATGACTTTGATTTTTAGCTTTATATTTAATGTTTAATATAACCACACTCCAACGAAAGGATGATTAATAAAAATGAACGAGGAATTTTTTGAAGCGGTAAAAATGATGGAGAAAGAAAGAGGAATACCCGCTGAGTACTTATATGAAAAAATACAAAATGCTATCGTGGTTGCAGTAAAGCGTATGTACAATGGCAAAGACGTTGTATTTTGCGAAATTAACCCAGATAAGCTTGAAATGAATGTTGTTCTTCGTAAAAATGTTGTTGAAACAATTTCAGACGAGGATACTGATGTTTTGGTTGAGGAAGCAAAAAAATATAAGGCAACAGCAAGACCGGGAGATATTATAGAAATACCTCTTGAAACAAAAGAGTTTGGAAGAATTGCAGCTCAGACAGCAAAGCACGTTATTCGTCAGGGCATAAGAGATGCAGAGCGTGGACAGATGATGCAGGAATTCCAGAGTCATAATCAAGAAATAGTAACAGCAAAGGTTCAGAGCATTGATGCCAGAACAGGAAATGCAACTCTTGAAATAGGCAAGGCAGAAACCTTGTTGCCAAAAAGTGAGCAAATTCCTGATGAACATCTTCACGATGGAGATTTAATCAAGGTTTATGTTGTTGATGTCCGTGAAACAGAAAAAGGACCAAAGGCAATGATTTCTCGTACACATCCGGGTCTTGTAAAGAGATTGTTTGAAACAGAAGTACCTGAAATTTATGATGGTACTGTTGAAATAAAGGCAGTTTCAAGAGAAGCCGGTTCAAGAACAAAGATAGCAGTTTACAGTGCAGACGAAAACGTAGATGCTGTTGGTGCTTGCATAGGACCAAGAGGAGCAAGAGTCGGAAAGGTTGTTGACCTTCTCGGAGGAGAAAAAATTGATATAGTACCATATTCAGAGGACCCTGCACAATTTATTGCCGCTGCACTTGCTCCGGCAGATGTTATTCGTGTTGATGTTGATGAAAGCGGAGAAAAGGCTTGCCACGTTGTTGTTCCTGACACACAGCTTTCACTTGCTATCGGAAATAAGGGACAAAATGCAAGACTTGCAGCAAAGCTTACAAACTGGAAAATAGATATTAATCCTGAAAGCGGATTTTTTGAGACTCCTTCTCAAGAAGACACAAAAGAAGATGCACAAGAAGATTAAGGTCTTATTTTAAGTTATAATTTATAGTTACTTTAAGTCAAACAGACGGGAGTTGAATAAAATGCAAAAGAAAGTGCCACTCAGACGATGCAACGGATGTATGGAAATGAAACCTAAAAAAGAGCTTGTAAGAGTAGTTAAGAATAAAGATGGAGAGATTTCACTTGACTTAACGGGTAAAAAAGCCGGAAGAGGTGCATACGTTTGCAAAGACCTTGAATGCTTGAAAAAAGCAAGGAAAGCAAGGCGGTTTGAAAAAGAATTTTCTTGCAAAATTCCCGAGGAGATTTTTGATAGTATGGAGGAGGAACTTGCACGGAATGAATGACAAATTTTTAAGTATGCTTGGTATGTGTAAACGGGCAAATAAGTTGAATGCCGGGCATGATGGTGCATTTGACTCAATATCAAAAAACAAAGCAAAACTCTGTCTTTTAAGTTCGGATTCTTCGCAGAGATTAAAAAAAGAATTTGAAGGCTCTGTAACATATAACAACAGGAATATACCACTTATATATATCAAATACACAATGGAAGAAATTCGTACCGCAATAGGAACAAAGGCGGCAGTAATAACGATAAACGACGAGGGCTTTGCAAAAAGGCTTATTGAACTTAATAAACTGCAAAATGAGGAGGACAATGTTTAATGGTGATAAAATATAGAGTACACGAGGTCGCAAAGGATTTTGACAAGCCAAGTAAGGACGTTATAGATTTGCTTGCAAAATATTTTGATGAACCTAAAAAGCATATGACAGTGCTTGAGGATAATGAACTAAATATAGTTTTTGAACAGTTTACTCAAACTAATCAAGTAGAGAGTTTTGATGAATATTTTGCAATGCAAGAGCAGGAGAAAAAGAAGGTAGTGAAGGTGGATACATTGCCAGAACAGAAATCTGCAAATGCAAAACCAAACAATCAGACAGATAAAGTTGAAAATAAGAAGAATAATGATATGAATGAAAAGAAAAAGCCGGTTCAACAGTCTAAGCAGAATAATCAACAGCAGGCACATAAACAATCTGACCCGCATCCATTCAAAAAGACTGATAAAAAAGAAGAGCAAAAGCCAATACAGGCAAGAACTAAGGGTGAGGTAAGAACAGTTGATACTCGTTCCGGCCACGTTGATCTTGATAAATATAATGAACGCTATGAGCAGATTGCTCCTGTAAATGCAAATAAGGGAAGAAATGACCAGGTATCAAATAAACAGAAGCTAAAGCAAAAATCACAGCAGTATAGAAGGCAGGGAATGCGTTCTCCACGTCATGAAAGTGAATCAGAAAGGCTTAGGAGAATAGCAGCTGAAAGAGCAAAGAAACCTCAAATGATAATTACAGTACCAGAGGAAATTACCGTTGGAGAACTTGCTTTAATGCTTAAAATGACAGCAGCTGAAGTTATAAAGAAATTATTTGCTCTTGGAGTAATGGCAACAGTAAATGAGGTTATTGATTTTGATACTGCTGAAATTGTTGCAACCGAACTTGGTGCAAAGGTTGAAAAAGAGGTTGTTGTAACAATAGAGGACAAAATTATAGACGATAGTGAAGATAATGAAAAAGACCTTCTTCCACGTAGCCCTGTTGTTGTTGTTATGGGACACGTTGATCACGGTAAAACATCTCTTCTTGATGCAATAAGAAATACATCCGTTACAGATACAGAGGCAGGCGGAATTACTCAGCATATCGGTGCATACAGAGTTAACCTTGACGGTCAGGATATTACTTTTCTTGACACACCGGGCCATGCTGCATTTACTTCTATGCGTGCTCGTGGAGCACAGGCAACAGATATTGCAGTCCTTGTTGTTGCAGCTGATGATGGAATTATGCCACAGACAGTTGAAGCTATAAACCACGCAAAAGCAGCAGGAGTCAGCATTATAGTTGCAATAAATAAGATGGATAAACCGGATGCAACAGCCGATAAAATAATGCAACAGCTTACAGAATACGAACTCATTCCGGAAGAATGGGGTGGAGATGTAATCTGTGTTCCTGTTTCAGCAAAGAAGAGAATGAATATAGATAAATTGCTTGAGTCAATTCTCCTTATTGCAGAGATGAAAGAGCTTAAAGCAAATCCAAACAGAGCTGCTAAGGGTATTGTAATTGAGGCAAGACTTGATAAAGGAAGAGGTCCGATAGCGACACTTCTTGTTCAAAACGGAACACTTCATTCAGGAGATACAATCGTTGCAGGCACAGCTGTTGGCCGTGTTCGTGTTATGACTAACGACAGAGGCCAAGAGGTTGATGTTGCCGGACCATCTGTTCCTGTTGAAATTATGGGACTTGCAGAAGTGCCACAGGCAGGAGATATGTTTGATGCTGTTTCAGATGAAAGACTTGCACGTGAACTCGTTGAACAGCGTAAACAATCACAAAAAGAAGAGCAGTTTAAGGCATTCCATAAGGTTACTCTTGACAATCTCTTCTCTTCCATTCAGGATGGCGAGATGAAAGACCTTAATATCATTGTTAAGGCAGACGTTCAAGGTTCAGTTGAAGCTGTTAAGCAAAGTCTTGAAAAGCTTTCAAATGATGAGGTTAGAGTAAGAGTTATTCACGGTGGAGTTGGAGCAATCAGTGAGTCTGACGTTATGCTTGCAAACGCTTCAAATGCTATTGTTGTTGGATTTAATGTTCGTCCGGACCCTGTTGCTGCAACACAGGCAGAGCGTGATGGCGTTGAACTTAGAATGTACAGAATAATTTATGATTGCATAGAAGAAATCGAATCTGCTATCAAGGGAATGCTTGCTCCTAAGTTTAGAGAAGCTCAACTTGGACGTGTAGAGGTAAGAAGCGTATTTAAAATATCAAGTGCAGGAACAATTGCAGGTTCCTATGTGCTTGAAGGCAAGGTTACAAGAAGCTCAAAAATCAGAGTTGTTAGAGACGGCATAGTAATAACAGAAGATGAAATTTCATCTCTTCGTCGTTTTAAAGACGACGTCAAGGAAGTTGCAACAGGATACGAATGCGGTATTGGTCTTGAAAAGTTCAATGACGTTAAGGAAGGCGACATCTTTGAAGCCTTTATTATTGAAGATTATCGTCCTGAATGATTTTAAAAGCGGGGCTTTAAGTATTGCTTGAAATATACGTTTGAATTTGTTTGTGTTTTTAGCATCAAATTCAAACGTAAATAAACCGCTCTGTGGGAATAAATATAATAAAGCAAAAAGTTAAACATTTAATATAAGTACAAAAGAACGGAAGGGATATTATGGCTGGATACAGAATTGACAGAACAGCAGAGGATATAAAAAGAGAAATAATTGCTGTTATGAAGGAAATTAAAGACCCGAGGGTACAGGGCCGATTAATTACGGTTGTACGTGTTGAAGTCAGCAATGACCTTTCGAGTGCAAAGGTATATATTAGCGATATGCAAGGTCTTGAAGGTGCTAAAACTGCAGTTAAGGGTCTTGCATCTGCAACAGGCTTTATTCGTCGTGAGATAGGAAAAAATTTGCATCTTAGAAAAACTCCTGAGCTTACGTTTATTGCAGACAATTCCATAGAGCACGGAATGGAAATAGTTAAGAGATTGAATGACCTAAAGGCTGGGAGTGAAACTGATGAATATTGATACAACTCAGGCATCAGAGTTGCTTCAAACCAAAGATAAAATTCTTATATTAACTCATAAAAATCCTGATGGAGATACATTGGGCAGTGCATTTGCACTTTGCAGAGCGTTGTTAAAGCTTAAAAAAAGTGCAAGGGTAATGTGCAATGATGCAATTCCACAGAAATATGATTATATGTTTGAAAATATGATATCAGCTGACTTTGAACCCGAATTTGTTGTTGCAGTTGATGTTGCAGATACCAAACTTTTGGGACAAGATGTTGAGAGAAGGTATGCAAAATGCGTTGATTTGTGTATTGACCACCACGGCTCAAACATAAATTATGCAAAACAAACTTGCCTTTGTCCTGAGGATTCGGCAACTGCCGAGATAATATATAGAGTAGTTAAAAAGCTTGAAGTTGGATTTGACCCTGACATTGCAAACTGTATATATACAGGACTTTCAACCGATACAGGGTGTTTCAGATATTCAAATGTAACTTCAAATACACATAGGATTGCTGCTGAAATGATTGAAGCCGGTGCAAAATCCGCAGATATTAATTGTCTTATGTTTGAGTCCAAGACAGTTAGCTTTCTAAAACTTCAAAAAATGTGTATAGATGGAATGCAACTTTATTTTAATGATAAGTGTGCGATTGTAACGCTAACACAAGATATGTTTGAAAAAAGTGGCTCAAATGAAAGTGAATGCGAGGCAATATCGGCACTGCCAAGGCAGATAGAAGGTGTCTTAGTGGGTGCAACACTTAAAGAAAAGCCGGATGGAACATATAAGGTTTCGGTTAGAACTCATGCACCTATTGATGCCGCTAAAATCTGTTCAAAGATGAATGGCGGTGGGCATAAAAGAGCCGGTGGATGTGAGATTAAGCTTCCGCTTGAGCAGGCAAGAAAGGTCTTGCTCGGTCATATTGGAACAGCAATAGAGGAAGTTTGTGCAGAATAGAGGGATGTTATGACCGGAATTATATGTCTTGATAAGCCAAAGGGTATAACTTCATTTCTTGCAGTTGCAAAGGTAAGAAGAATTGTAAAAGAGAAAAAAGCAGGTCATACAGGAACTCTCGACCCAATGGCAACAGGAGTGTTGCCAATAATGCTTGGAGGTGCAACAAGGTTTTTAGAGTTGCTTCCAACAACACAAAAGGCTTATAGAGCAAGATTTAAACTTGGAATAACAACAGATACGTTGGACATTACAGGAACAGTAAAAAGCGAATGTGGTGTTACTTCATCTAAGCAGGATGTACTTGATGCAATGGAAAAGTTTAAAGGTGAAATATTTCAAATTCCACCAATGTACTCTGCTGTTTTAAAAGATGGAGTTCGTCTTTATGAACTTGCTCGAAAGGGCATTGAGATTGAAAGAGAAAAAAGACCGATAACTATTTATAAGCTTGAACTTGTGGATTTTGACATTGAAAAAAATGAGTATGAAATTGATGTTGAGTGTTCTTCGGGGACATATATAAGAACCTTAATTTCCGATATAGGTCAAGAACTTGGATGTGGAGCTGTTATGACACAGCTTTCAAGAACAAGTGCAAATGGATTTTCTTTGAATGATTGCGTAACACTTGAAGAACTTGAAAAGATAGCGTCAGAAGGTAAACTTGATGAAGTTATAAATGACGTAGATACAACACTTTCAGCCTATGGTAAACTGATAGTTACTCAGCCTCAGGCAAAACGCTTTTCAAACGGAGGAGAACTTTCAATTGATAGAATAGGCGGAAGTAAAGCAGAAGGACTTTACAGAGTTTACTCGCCTGAAAACGAATTTTTAGGTGTAGGAGAAATTATAAATGGCTCGGACGAGCTTTCTGTAAAGAGAGTTTTTGTAGAAAAATAAGGATAAATCTGAGGGATAAAAATGACTTTGAAAAGTGAATTTAAAAAGGGCAGTGTTATTGCTCTCGGAAATTTTGATGGATTGCATATAGGTCATAAATCAGTTATAGATTCTGCGTTAAAAATGGCAAATGAACTCGATGCAGAACCGTGTATCTTAATGTTCTCAGAGCATTCACTTAAATCATTGCAAGGCAAGGCTCCGTCAGGACTTTTCACTGGAGAAATAAAGCAAAGAATACTTGAACAAACACAAGCTCGTATAATTACAATTGATTTTTCGAGCATAAAGGATATGAGTGCAGATGAATTTTTTGAAAATGTACTTGTAACCAATTTTAATGCAAAGGGAATTTGTTGCGGATATAATTATCATTTTGGAAAAAATGCTTGTGGCAATACCGAAAAGCTTAGAGAGTTATGCAAAAAAGATGGAATACAGCTAAGTGTTTCCGAACCGATAAATTATAAAGGTGAACCTGTAAGCTCAACCAGAATAAGAATGGCATTGCAAGACGGAGAAATTGAGCAGGTTAACGATATGCTTTCAAGAACATTTTCATATAAGGCTGTTGTTATTGACGGGGATAAAAGAGGAAGACTTCTTGGAACACCTACAATAAATCAAATTATTGACAGTGATATGACAGTTCCTAAGCACGGAGTGTATGCATCCAAAACAATAGTTGATGGTAAAGAGTATGCTTCTGTAACAAATATCGGAGTAAGACCGACAATAGGAACGGGAGTTTTAGGAAGCGAAACATATATAATAGATTATTCGGGTGATTTATACGGAAGGTCTATTGAGGTATGTCTGCTTAAATTTTTAAGACCGGAGCAAAAATTCGATGGC
>CAYMZO010000017.1:0-13867 GCA_964394885.1 uncultured Eubacteriales bacterium
ATCCGGTTAAAACATTTGATGGTAGAGTAATTGCGGTACTTTCTAATCAGGAAGAAAAAATTCTTATTGTATCACCAAAAAGTAAAAGATTTATTGAAAACGAAATAAAAGAATCACTTTCTTTTTGTGATAAGTACCAAGGCTGGAGAATAGAATGCCTTTACGAACGTTCTTGCGGTGCTGTTGTTTTTATGCCCATAGACGATAAAATTAATTTTCTTGTTATTAAAAACAAAAGAAGTTCTCATTGGAGCTTTCCAAAGGGTCATGTTGAAAAGGGCGAAAGCTTAGAGGATACTGCACGCAGAGAGGTTTTGGAAGAGACAGGAGTACATATAGACATTATTCCTGACTTCATTACCGAGTCCGAATATACCATTCAGGGAAGAGTAGAAAAGACTGTTAATATTTTTCTTGCAAGGACTAACGATAGTAAAGTCGTAATCCAGGAAGAGGAGATTGACGATTATAAATGGGTGAGCTTTGATGATGCACTTAAAAGATTAAAGTTTGAAAATGACAAGAAAATTTTAACTAAGGCACAGGACTTCCTTTTGAAAAAAAATATTATTGACTGATTGTCAGCTTAAGTTAAACGTCGGTGTAGTTGCATCGGCGTATTTTTATGTCATTTTGTGTCTTGTTTCATAAAAAACCATATTATATAACAAGGGCAAGTATATGATACAAGATGTTATTGCTTAGCCTATTTTGTTACGAGGTGTAGGATTATGCTATATAATTATAAACCC
Organism: uncultured Eubacteriales bacterium; assembly: GCA_964394885.1. Lineage (GTDB taxonomy): Bacteria > Bacillota > Clostridia > Oscillospirales > Acutalibacteraceae > RZYX01. Next base: position 753 of record CAYMZO010000017.1, read on the forward strand.
CTTAATACTGCTCAAATATATAGGGCGATAGAGAACAGTGATATGTGTAGCTTGGGAGTTGCAGAAAATAATCAGCCTTATGTAATTCCAATGTGCTTTCGCTTTGAACAAGATGGTATAAACAGATATTTTACAATGAAAAGTTACACCGATGGAATGAAAATGACCTGCATAGAAAACAATCAAAAGGTATGTTTAGAGTTCGTCAATAAAAATATTTATTATATTGATACTGTTGTAGTTTTTGGTACGGCACAGATAATAACTCCAACAACAGGCACAGTACAGACAGCTAACGGCTTATCTGAGTCTATTATTAAGGTAACACCTGTTGAAATGACAGGAAGAAGATATGAAGTATACAGAGCATAGATGATAGTATCCAAGCAAAACAAACAGCTTGATAAGTTAGTGCAGTATACAAAAAAACATCGTTGCTTTAACAATAAAAAAATACCACTCTTTCGAGTGGTATACATAATAAGGTGTTAGATGTTGAAAAGCCTCTTTGCATTTTCATTACACGTAGATATAATCTCGTCAGCAGATGAATTCCTGATTTCAGCAATTTTTTCTGCGGTATGACAAATAAGGTCAGATGTACAACGCTTGCCACGGAATGGCACTGGAGTCATATAAGGTGCGTCGGTTTCCAAAAGCAGTTTGTCAATAGGGACAAACTGTGCAACCTGTACGGGCTTTTTTGCATTTTTAAAGGTTACTGCACCGCCAAGACCGATGTACATTCCAAGCTTTAAAATCTCATTTGCCATTTCAACACTTCCGGAAAAGCAGTGAACAACACCTTTAGGGGTATATTCCTTAAGCAGATTTAAAATATCCTCGTGAGATTCTCTGTCGTGAATTATAACAGGTAATCCGAGGTCGTTTGCAATTTTAAGCTGTTTTCTTAATATGTCAATCTGAACTTCACGGGGGGTATAGTCGTAGTGATAATCAAGACCTATTTCTCCTACTGCAACGCATTTGGGCTTTTTAAGAAGCTCAATAAGCTTGATAAAGTCATCATTTTCAGCATCATTTGCCTCCTGCGGATGAATACCACAGGCAGCATATATGTTGCTGTATTTTTCTGCAAGATTAAGAGAGAAATCAGACGTATTAATATCTACACCGCAGTTAACAATACCGCAAACGGATTGCTCAAACATATTGTTTAATACAAGTTCACGGTCATCGTTAAAAGCTTCATCATCATAATGTGCATGAGTGTCAAAAATCTTTGTCATTTATCTTACCTTTGCTCCAATTTCAAGGTTGTCAACAAGAAGTACACGGACATCATCGTCGCTGCAATCGGCGGCAAGAATCATTCCACAGCTTTCAACTCCGCAGAGAACAGCGGGTTTAAGGTTTGCAACAACAACAACCTTGTGTCCGATTAAGTCTTCGGGTTTGTACCACTTTGCAATTCCCGAAGCGACGGTTCGAGGTGTTCCTGTACCATCGTCAAGAGTAAGTTGTAAAAGCTTTTTGGCACGTTTGATTGGCACACAATCCTTTATCTCGGCAACTCTTAAATCGACCTTTGCAAAGTCGTCAATTCCGATTTGTGCAATGCCTTCAACTTTGGCATTCTCTTTTCCTTCCTGCTCTGCCTTAGCCTTTGCTTCTGCCTCGATTTCAGCAAGCAACTTTTCTGCATCAATTCGATTAAACAGGGGAGTAGGTGTTCCGACCTTTGTTCCGCTCTTTAAGCCTCCAAAACTTTCAAGGCTTTCATAGCTTGTAACATCAGTGTTCATCTGCTCAAAAATCGCCTTTGAAGTTTCGGGCATAAACGGAGACAGAAGAATAGCAACAAATCGAATACTTTCGAGAAGGTTATAAAGAACTGTGCCAAGTCTTGCCTTTTTCTCTTCATCTTTTGCAAGAATCCAAGGTGCAGTTTCATCGATATATTTGTTGCTACGCTTTGCAAGATTGAAAATCGCCTCTAAAGCGTCGCTTATTCTGTATTCTTTAAGCAAATCATCGACCTTTTGTACTGTTTGAACAGCAAGTGCTGAAAGCTCATCGTCAAATTCGCCTTTTTCAGTAGGAGCAAGAATTTCACCGTCAAAATACTTGTTAGACATAGCAATGGTTCTGTTAACAAGATTTCCAAGAGTGTTTGCAAGGTCAGAATTATATCTTTCGATTATTGTTTCATAGGTTATTGAACCGTCAGAAGTGTAAGGCATCTCTGAAAGAAGATAGTACCTTACAGCATCAACTCCAAAAAGTTTTACAAGGTCGTCTGCATAAATAACGTTTCCACGAGACTTAGACATTTTGTCTGTTCCGAATAAAAGCCAGGGATGACCAAAAACCTGTTTCGGAAGTGGCTCACCGAGAGCCATAAGCATAATTGGCCAGTAAATTGTGTGAAATCTTACAATATCCTTGCCGATTATATGAACGTCTGCGGGCCAATATTTCTTGTACAACTCAGAAGAACCGTCAGGGTCGTAACCCAAAGCGGTGATATAGTTTGAAAGAGCATCAATCCAAACGTAAACAACGTGTTTGTCATCAAAGTCAACAGGAATACCCCATTTAAAAGAGGTCCTTGAAACGCACAAGTCTTGAAGTCCCGGTTTTATGAAGTTGTTAAGCATCTCTTTTTTACGACTTTCGGGATATATATAGTTTGGATTGTCCTCAATAAACTGTTCAAGCTGCTTTTGATATTTTGAAAGGCGAAGAAAATAAGCCTCTTCCTTTGTGGATTTAACTTCACGTCCACAGTCAGGACATTTTCCGTCAACAAGCTGAGATTGAGTCCAGAAAGATTCACACGGGGTACAGTAAAGACCCTCGTACTCACTTTTGTAAATATCTCCTTGTTCATAAAGCTTTTTAAATATTTTTTGAACAACAGCTTCGTGATAATCGTCTGTTGTGCGAATAAATTTATCATAGGTTGTATTGAGTAAATCGCATATTTCACGAATTTCACCGGACACCTTGTCAACATACTCTTTTGGAGAAATTCCAGCAGCCTTTGCATACTCCTCGATTTTTTGACCGTGTTCATCTGTTCCGGTTAAAAAAAAGACATCATAGCCCTGCATTCGTTTGTATCTTGCAAGTGCATCTGTCATAACAATTTCATAAGAGTTTCCGATATGTGGCTTACGGGAAGTGTAAGCGATGGCGGTGGTAATATAGTATTTTCCCTTATTCACGCCGATTCCTCCTGATTTTAAACAATTAAAATATATAAATTATATGATTATGATATTATATACCATATTCTATGTGTTTTTCAAGGATTATTCATCCTGCTTTGCCTTCATAACAACTTTGTATGCAAGCTCTTCAAGCTGTTCCATTTTTTCAAGCTTTCCTATATCGTTTCTAAAGCTTGCTGCACCACGCATTCCTTTTATATACCAAGAAGCGTGTTTTCGTGCTTCACGCATTCCTAAATAATCGCCTTTGTACTCGCACAATTTCCTAATGTGCCTTAGCATAACCGACATTCGTTCGGAAACAGGTGGCTCGGGAATGATTACGCCGTTGTTAATATAGGCATTGATTTGTGAAAATACCCAAGGCCTGCCCAATGCTCCACGTCCAACCATAACAAGGTCGCAGTTGGTTTTTTCAAACATCTTTGCAGCAGTAATTCCGTCTGTAATATCCCCGTTTCCTATAACGGGAATAGAAACCGAATCTTTTACTTGCTTTATAATGTTAATATCAACAGGGGGTGCATACATTTGCATTTTTGTACGGCCGTGAACAGTGATAGCACTAACTCCAACGCTCTCAAGCCTTTTTGCCATTTCAACTGCGTTGATGTTATCAAAATCCCAACCGGAACGAATTTTTACAGTTACTGGAATATCAACGCTTTCAACAACTGCTTTTGCAATTTCTTGTGCAAGTACAGGGTCTTTTAAAAGAGCAGAACCCCCACCGTTACCGGAAATTTTAGGCGCCGGACACCCCATATTTATATCAATAACGTCGGGAGTAAAGCTTAGTGCCTTTACAGCGGCTTGAGCTACTGTTTCAGGGTCGTCTCCAAACAATTGAATAGCGGCAGGGCGTTCGATATCATATATGGTTAAAAGCTCAGTACTCTTGCGGTCGGACAGAATAATTCCCTTGGAGCTTGCCATTTCTCCGACAACATAAGCAGCACCGTATCCAACACATATTTCACGAAAGGCTCTGTCTGCAACTCCTGCCATAGGTGCAAGTGCAGCAGGACCTTTTATATTTATGTTTTTTATGTTCAAAAGAACACACCCCAATTCTCAAAAAAAGCCTGTAAATAATGAACCGAAAGATATTTTATCACAATTGGTCGAATTTGCAAAATGTTATATTTGATGATATAATAACGTAACTTTGCCAATGATAAAATAGCGTTGATTTATTGGAATTTAAAAGTTATATTATAACGTATATAAAGTGTATCTGCTGAAAGGACAACTTATGAAACTGCTTGTAATTGACGGTAACAGCATAATAAATAGGGCGTTTTACGGAATAAAAATGCTTACAACTAAAGACGGTAGATTTACAAATGGAATTTATGGATTTATGAATATTCTTTCAAAACTCAATGATGAATATTCTCCAAATGCCGTTGCAATAGCATTTGACCTTAAAGCACCGACTTTCAGGCACAAAATGTATGACGGATATAAGGCACAAAGAAAGGGAATGCCACCCGAGCTTGCTCAGCAAATGCCTGTCTTAAAGGAACTTTTAACCACCCTTGGGTATACAATTATTGAAAAAGAGGGGTATGAGGCAGACGATATATTAGGAACTCTTTCGGCAGCTTGCAAGGACGATGATTTTTGCTATATTGCAACAGGAGACAGAGATAGTCTTCAGCTTGTAAATGAAAATGTAAACGTTCTTCTTGCATCAACAAAGATGGGTAAAGCCCAAACAATTTGTTATGACATAGACCGCATAAAAGAGGATTATAACGTCTTGCCAAAACAGCTTATAGATATAAAAGCACTTATGGGAGATAGTTCAGACAATATTCCCGGAGTTGCAGGAATAGGTCAGAAGACAGCATCTGACTTGATTTCAAGATTCGATAATATAGATAATATTTATGAAAACATTGAAACGATTGATATTAAATCGGGAGTTAAAGATAAACTTATAAAAGATAAAGAAATGGCATATATGAGCCAAAAGCTTGGCAGAATTTTTCTTGAAGTGCCAATAGATACAAGCATTGAAAGTTATAAGGTGAAAGAACCTGACACTGAAAAGGCTGTAAAGCTTTTGTCGTCGCTTGAAATGTTCCCTACAATAGAAAAGTTGGGGCTAAATTCTGACGGTGTGTCGGTTGTATCAGACACATCAAATAAAAAAGTGCTTGAATTTGAAAAATGTAAAAATTTTGATGAACTTTTTGAAAATATAAAGCAAAATAAAAAAGCCTATTTTATAACAAAATATGAGAATGAGTTAATTTCGGAAGTTTATTTTTGCACAGATGAAAAGGTTGTCTGCGTAAATAATGCAGACGAAAATTTCAGCTCGTTTTCCAAAAAGATTTTTGAAAGCAAAGACATTGCAAAATATACTGCTGACAGCAAAGAACTGTTTAAATATTGTTTAAGAAATAATATAGATATGCAGTCTTTGAAAATGGATATTTCACTTGCAGGATATATATTAAATCCGTCTGCAAGCGGATATGAGCCTGTTCGTCTTGCACAGGAATATAATGTTCCGGATGTCAAGGTGGACAGTGATAATGAACAGGCACGTCAGTGTGCTGTACTTCTTGCACTTTGCAACACTTTCGAAGCACTGATAGAAAACAACAATCAGCAGGAATTGCTTTGCAATATTGAAATACCGCTTGCAAAGGTTCTTGCATCAATGGAGTTAACAGGCTTTGAGGTTGATTCACAGGGAATAACAGAGTTTGGAAAAGAGCTTGCTCAAAAAATCGAGGAGATAGAAAACCGTGTTTTTGAACACGTGGGCTATAAGTTTAATCTTAACTCTCCAAAACAGCTTGGAGAGGCACTCTTTGAGAAGTTAGGACTCCCTGCAAAGAAAAAGACAAAGAGTGGTTATTCAACAAGTGCAGATGTTTTGGAAAGCCTTGCAAATCAGCATCCGGTTGTTGCCGATGTCCTTGAATACAGAACGCTTGCAAAGCTTAAGTCTACTTATTGTGATGGATTGTTAAAGGTCATATCGGACGATGGCAGAATTCACTCAACTCTTAATCAGACCGAAACAAGAACAGGCAGAATTTCATCAACAGAACCTAATTTGCAGAATATTCCGGTACGTTCTCCTATTGGCAGAGAACTTAGAAAATTCTTTAAAGCACCGGACAGATATGTTTTGATAGATGCCGACTATTCTCAAATAGAGCTTCGTGTTCTTGCCGATATTGCCAATGATGAGGCAATGATAAATGCGTTTCTTAACAATGATGACATTCATACAATTACAGCTTCACAGGTGTTTAACTTGCCTGTTCAAATGGTAACTCCGCTGATGAGAAGCAGAGCAAAAGCTGTAAACTTTGGAATTGTATATGGCATAGGTGCTTTTTCTCTTGCAAAGGATATAGGTGTAACAAGAGCTGAAGCAGATAGCTATATAAAAGAATATCTTGAACACTATTCGGGTGTTAGAAAATATATGGAAGATGTCGTTAAAGATGCAAAGGAAAACGGCTTTGTAACAACAACCTTTAATCGCAGAAGATATTTGCCCGAGCTTACAGCATCTAACGGAATGCTCAGGGCATTTGGCGAAAGAGTTGCAAGAAATATGCCTATTCAGGGAACAGCGGCAGATATTATAAAAATTGCAATGGTAAAGGTTTATGAAAGGCTTAATCAAGAAGGTCTTAAATCAAAGCTTATTCTTCAAGTGCACGATGAATTAATTATAGAAGCACCTGCTGAAGAGTGCAAACGTGCATCTGAAATTCTTAAGGAAGAAATGGAAAATGCGGTCAAACTAAAAGTTCCTATGACGGTTGATGTCCATAGTGATAAAACCTGGTACGGTGCAAAGGGATGATTGTATGGAAATTTCAAGGATGCATATAGAAGATGTTTGTGGTGTGTATAACTTAGAGCGTGAATGCTTTACATTGCCCTGGTCAAAAAAGAGTATTGAAAGTGAGCTTTCAAATCCGTTGTCCAATTTCTTTGTTGCAAAGGTTGACAACAACGTTGTTGGATACATCGGGACACAGACAGTTCTTGACGAGTGCTATATAACTAATATAGCAGTTACAAAGAGTGTTAGGAAAAGCGGAATAGGTTCGGCACTTATCAAAACGGTTGTTGAATTTGCACAGGATAATGGTGCAAGCTTTATCACTTTAGAAGTGAGAAAGTCTAATGAAAACGCTATTTCTCTCTATAATAAATTTGGATTTTCAACAAAAGGAATAAGAAAAAATTTTTATGAACATCCTGTTGAGGATGGAATAATAATGACAAAGATGTTTCAAAAAGAGGGGGAAGCAAATTGAAGCTTCTTGCAATAGAAAGTTCGTGTGATGAAACAGCAACAGCAGTTGTTGAGGATGGAAGAAATGTACTTTCATCAGTTGTTGCATCACAGGTTGAAGAACATAAATTATACGGCGGAGTTGTTCCTGAGATTGCATCAAGAAGGCACGCTGAATCAATAGTTGGAATAACAAGGCAAGCATTAAGCGATGCCGGATGCACTTTTGACGATTTAGATGCAATTGCAGTAACCTATGCACCGGGTCTTATTGGTGCTTTGCTTGTGGGAGTTAACTTTGCAAAGGGGCTTTCACTTTCAACAGGATTGCCACTTGTACCTGTTCATCACCTTCGTTCGCATATCGCTGCGAATTACATCACACATCCTGAACTCAAACCACCGTTTTTGTGCCTTGTCGTATCAGGAGGACATAGCCACATCATTGAGGTTAAGGATTATACGGAGTTTAATATAATCGGAAAAACCCGTGATGATGCTGCAGGAGAGGCACTTGATAAAGCGGCAAGAGCAATGGGGCTTCCATATCCCGGTGGACTAAATCTTGACAAAGCGTCAAAGAATGGTAATATAATGTCATATAAAATGCCTCATCCGAGGGTTGATGGCAGTGAATATGATTTTAGCTTTTCAGGGTTAAAAACAGCAGTTATAAATACAATACATAATGCACAGCAGAAAGGCGAAGAGATAGTTGTTGCCGATATGGGTGCATCATTCATAAATGCAGTTGTAAATTGCCTTATTGAAAATCTTGAAAAAGCCGCAAAAAATTATGGATATACTACTATTGCACTTGCAGGAGGAGTTTCTGCAAATTCAATGCTTAGGCAAAGATGCGAAGAAATGTGTGCAAAAAATGGCTATAAGCTTTATCTTCCAAAGCTTTCATTGTGTGGAGATAATGCTGCAATGGTAGGCTCGCAAGGCTATTATGAATTTTTAAATGGGAATGTTGCAACTCTTGACTTAAACGCAAAAGCATCATTGCCGATAGACTTTAATTTTAGCAAATAATTGGAGATTTATATGGAAAAATTATTAGTTACAGGCGGAGCAGGTTTTATTGGCAGCAACTTTATTTATTATATTTTAGAGCATCATAAGGATTGTAAAGTGTTTTGCCTTGACAAGCTTACGTATGCAGGAAACCTTGCAACTCTTGCTCCTGCTTTAAAAAACGACAATTTCACATTTATAAAAGGCGATATAACAGACCGAGAATTTATTTATGATTTGTTTGAAAAAGAGGCATTTGACACTGTTGTAAACTTTGCGGCAGAATCTCATGTTGACCGTTCGATAGATACACCAGAGGTGTTTTTAAAGACAAATATAATCGGAACATCCGTTTTGCTTGATGCTTTTAATAAATTTGGTATTTCTCGTTTTCATCAGGTTTCAACCGATGAAGTTTATGGTGATTTGCCTCTTGACCGACCTGATTTGTTCTTTACGGAAACAACACCGTTGCACACATCATCACCATATTCAGCAAGTAAGGCGTCTGCCGACTTGCTTGTAATGGCATACGGAAGAACCTATGGTACACCTGTAACAATTTCACGTTGCTCAAACAACTATGGTCCGTTCCAGTTTCCGGAAAAACTCATTCCGCTGATGATTACAAACGCCCTTGAGGATAAATCATTGCCTGTTTACGGAAGCGGAGAGAATGTTAGAGATTGGCTTCATGTTGATGACCATTGCAGAGCAATTGATATGATAATTCAAAACGGAACAATCGGAGAAATCTATAACGTAGGCGGTCATAATGAACGTACAAATATGCAGGTTGTTAAGGACGTTTTAAAAGTGCTTAACAAAGATGAAAGTCTTATCAGGTTTGTAAAAGACAGACCGGGGCATGATATGCGTTATGCAATAGATGCAACAAAGATTGAGAAAGAACTCTCGTGGACACCACTTATTAGTTTTGATGAGGGAATTGTAAAGACCGTTGAATGGTATCTTGAAAACCGTGAATGGTGGGAGAATATATTAAATAAAGAGTACCTTAATAATTACAAAAAAATAATTGGATATAAAGATTAATAAATAAAAAATCCCGACATTTCGTCGGGATTTTTTAATATATGACCAGTCTATTATGTTTTAAAAATAAATATTGTTATCCTAAAAAGATATAAAGTAGTGCTAAAAGCAATAGCCTGTCGGTGTCTTCCTTTGAAAGGAGTACAAGTAACCCAAGCAAAATCAGTTGATCGCCATTTTCGGGGTCGTTAATTTTTTCTAAAATAGATGAGATGCTTTGTTCGCCTTTTCCAAGAAATCCACCTATATTATCACCAAACAATGAGGTCAAACTGTTATTTTTAAACAGACTTGAAATGCCACTGTTGCCACCAAGAATATTAAAAATATTGCTTGAAGGCGGTTTTTGATTTTGTGGATGATTATGATTAACCTGTTTAGGTTTCTGGATTGGTGCGTTTGCATTTTTAACATTTGGCTCTTGCTCATACCCAGACGTGTTTCTTGACACAGCTCTTGCATTAATAGGACGTCTGTTGCCATTTACACCAAGCATTCGTGCTATTGGATTGAAATTATTTCTGTTTGTTGAGGGCGATTTTTTGTAATTGCCGTTCTGATGTTGCTGTGTATGATTTTGTCCTTGAACAGATTTTGAGGTCGTTTCTTGTTTAGATAATGTAACTTCAGGTGTTTGACTGTTGTTTTTAGCAGATATATTTTGAACATTAATATCAGAGGCTTGTGGCTTAAAACTATCATTAGCATTTTGCGTTGCAATTGTTGAACGCTTCTGCATTTCTTTAACTCGCTTAATCGCATCTTCTTGCATTTTCATTAGTTCGCTATATGAATAGTTTGTTGCCACCTTCATTCACCTCAAAAAATATTTAGCTTTTTAAGCTCTGGTAAAAGCTCAATAAAGCTCATAATCTTCATAGCTTCATCTGCCTTAGTCTTTCTTTTCTCACTGAGCATTGGTCTTAGTGCACTGATAAGTCTAATTCTGTCGTCATCTTTAGTTGCATTAAGCTTGCTCATAATAGAACCTATTTTTGCAATCATAGCAGGGTCAATGGATGAAAACGGACTGTCAGAATCTCCGCTTTTTCCTTCGTTGTTGTTGGATTGAAAATTTGAATTTGCTTCTGACTCCATAGAAGGACCATCAGTGCTTGCACCGGATAGAAGAGAGTTTGCAAGCGATTTAAGAGATTCTACATCATCCTGCGATAGTGAGGATAAGATATTATTTATCGCATCCATAACTATTTATCCTCCATAATTTTTTTGAGCAACATCTTTGCCTGGTCAGATGCCATCAGTTTTTCGATAGCACCTTTATCAGAAAGTATTTTTTGTAAAGTGGCGCTCTGCTTAGAAGATAGATTTTGCATAACAAAATCCGGATTTTTTCCCTCTTTAATTGCTTTTTCAATTTTTTGTGCTTGCTCAACATTCTTACTCCCAAACTTGTCTTTGATTTTTTTTATTTGGTCATCGTTAAGGTTGAATTCGGCCATTGAAATCACCGCCCTTTGCGTATATAATATATTTTATTAGTTTTGCGGAGGTTTTATGAATGAAATTGCTTGTAATGTCTGATTCTCATGGTGCTAAAAATTCTGTTTCCAAAATAGTAGATGAAAATCAAGACTGTGAGTATATTATTCATTTAGGAGACGGAGAAAGAGATATGGAATTTGCACCGTTCCTGAACGAACGAGCCCAAATTATTTGTGTACGTGGCAACTGTGATATTGGCTCTCAACTTCCGCTTCATTCTATAAAATTTATTGATGGTAATGTCATTTATATTACACATGGATTTGAAGAACAAGTAAAACAGGGAACAACACAACTAATGAAAATAGCAGAAAAATATAATGCGGGTATTGTATTATATGGTCATACTCATTCACCTGTTAATAAAAGTGCAAATGAAATTCATTTTTTTAATCCGGGAAGTGTTAAAAATGGATTTTATGGCATTATTTCGATAAATAATGGCGAATTGGTATTTGAACATAAATTGTTGGAGGAATGAATTTCAAAAAGCAATCCAATAGATTAAATAAATGACGTTAGAAAACACACATCCAAAACTTATAGATAACCAATAGGATTAATTGATAATTTAGATATTTTGTTTAATATTCGGTCTATAAATTACATATAAAAATATATAAATCCGCTCGTAGCATAGCTGGATAATGCAGCAGATTCCGATTCTGGAGACCGTGGGTTCAAATCCCTCCGAGCGGGCCATAACAAAAACCCCATAACTACTATCATTTAAGTAGACTATGGGGTTTTACTTTATTATATTTTATTTTAAAATTGATTCAATTTCCCCAATAATCCCCAATGATTTTTAATTTTTAATTTTCAAAAGCCAACAAAACAGCCTTTTGAGATGTGCTAATATCAGTGTGAGTGTATATATTTGCAGTAACGTCTATCGTAGAATGTCCCATAAGTGTTTGAATGGTCTTTATGTCAACGCCACGCCTATACAGCATTGTGCCATACGTGTGCCTTAAACTGTGCGTAGATAATTTTCTAACACCCGGATTTATTTTATTTTTGGCACACCAATTATTTAAGTCAGCAAAAAAATTATCGTAACGCTTTCTAAAAGTTGATAGGCTCATATATGAGTTATCGCCTAATATATATATGCCTTTTTTGTTTCTAATTCTAACATATCTGATAGAACAGTGGGAATGGGTATTTCTCTATAATGCTTTTTAGTTAATGTGTCGCCTGCCTTTATTCCCTCACTCGCAGTAAGCGTACCATTAACCATCAAAATCCCTTTATCGCTATCGTAACAATTCCACGTCAAAGCTAATAACTCACCTCTACGCACACCAGAATAAAGTAATAGCATTATAGCAAGACCAAAGCTATGAATTTTTGAAAACTCCGTTATCGTATTAATCTCGTTTTCATTAAAAGCCTCTTTTTTGCGAACATCATTATTTGTTAGGCTAATATTTTTAACTGGATTTTTAGTACACAAATCATTTTCTATTGCAGTGTCAAAAATCGAAATCAGCATAAAACGAAGTTTTTTTGAGTTGACAAGGATTTTTTGCTTACTCTGTTAAAAAACTCTTGAATGTTAATTGGACGAATTTTATCTATATATAATTTTGCAATATCATCGTTTTTAATTATATTAAGGTCTGCAGTATAAGTTCTATTTGTGTCGACTGATATAGTAGATTTTTTATAGGTCTCAAGCCATTTTTCAGCCCATTCATTTAGAGTTAAATTTTCAATAACAATTTTTTTATCGTTAAGGCTTTTTTCAAATTCTTTTGCTTTGTTTTTGCACTCTCTTTGTGTTTTTCCTAAAAAGCTTTTACGAACAATCTCTCCATTCTGGGTCTCAAAACAGACACGATATTCTAACGAATTTCCTTTTTTCGAAAGCTTCCCTCTTCATTTGCTCTTGATTTAGGCATATTATCACTCCTTTATGGACATACGAGGATAAATATTATAAAATATAACCGTTGTGTGTCCTCGTGGCACTTGCCTCATCCTGTTCCAGCAGGGTGGGACTTTTTATTTTTTATATTAAAATTAATCTAATTTTAGCTTGTATATTG
>CAYMZO010000018.1:0-13781 GCA_964394885.1 uncultured Eubacteriales bacterium
CTTATATCGATTTGAAAAAAATCGGTGTTGAAGATGCATATCCGGTTGATGGAAGTTATGTACTTCAAAATGATATTATTGTACCAAGTAATGAAAATTGGACTCCTATTGGAACGGTATCAAAGCCTTTCACAGGCACTTTTGACGGTAATAATCACACAATTAAGGGACTGAATATTATTTGTACAATACCGGTACCCGATGGAGCTCCTGCAGGCACTGAACCTACATACTTCGATAGTGTCGGACTTTTTGCACATACAGGTGCAACTGCGTCTATTTTAAACTTGAGCGTTGAGGATGCAGAGCTTGTAAACTTGACATCTCAAACCGAAAACATAGGATTTTTGGTTGGAGAAAATAAAGGCTCAATAACTAACTGTGCCTCTATTACTAATGTTGTTTCCTCAAACACACTTATGGGAGAAGAAAATATAGGTGGTATAGCAGGATACAACGTAGGAACAATCAAAAAGTGCTACAACACATCTGATATAACATTGTTGAGCGGAGATAATAATCTGCTATTTTTCCCAAGAGTAGGAGGAATAGTAGGATATAATGATCTTAAGAGTAAAGACCCGGTTGAACTTGCTCTTGTTGAGGATTGCTTTAATGTTGGAAGTATTTCAGTAAAAGCATTAAGGTCTATGTCCTATGTTGGAGGTATAGCAGGTAAGAACAATAGTACAATTAAAAACACATATAACTGCGGTATATTGTATGGAAAAACAATCGGTGGAATAGTTGGTCAGCAGAGTACAGCAAATGGTTCTGCTGTTACTAATTCTTATTATCTTGATGAAACAGCAAGCCTTCAATCAGGAAATGTTACAACTGACCCATCGGGTGCAAGTGTAACCTCAACTGCATTGTCAGATGCTGCTATGAGTACTACTCTTGGCTCTAACTGGATAGCCGGAAATGCTCCATACACATATCCAACAATAAATGGTCTTACCTTTAAAGACCTTAGTAATGATACTACACTTTATAACGGCGGAAATGGTAGAATTTATAGTCCATACATTATAAATAATACCAAGCAACTTAATAATATTAGGCAGAAACTGAACTCGGCTTTTAAACTTAACAGCGACATTTTATTCCTTGATTGGGAATATTCTGATGATACTAAAAATAGGCAAAGGGTTAATGGCGTTGAACTTGGCCAAGAGGTAACAACGTTAGAAGGAAATCATTATAATGGTGGTTCTGGCTGGAATCCAATTGGAATAACAACCACCGTAGATGGACAGAACACCATTGTAAACGTAGAACCCTTTACAGGCATTTTATACGGAAATGATAAGTCAATCTATAACCTAAGGTCAGGCTACAATGGAGATCTTAAACAGTTTGCAGGACTCTTTGCAATAAATGCAGGAAAGATTTTCAATCTTACCATAGATGATGCTCCATTGCCCGATGATAGAACAGCATTAATAAATAATAATGAATACTCAAATATAACGGCTGTTGATACAGCAATTAAGTCAAAATTAATTAGCGATCCTACGGCTGCAGGTTCTGTTACGGGTTCAATGATTGCGGTTAAATCCACAACATCAAATGCTTATGCAGGAAGTATAGCTGCGTATAACTATAAAAATGCAATTATAAAGAACGTTACCAATAAAGCTACGGTTGCATCAGTTTCAAATATGCAGTTCGACCAGAACAATGCAAATACTTATAGAGCTTTTGCGGGTGGAATAGTTGCACTTAACAGCGGAACTGTTCAAAATTCAAGGAACGAAGGAAATGTCCTATCAATATCAAATACATTCTATGCTGTATCCGGCGGTATTGTAGGAAGTAATGAGGGTTATATTGACACAACTATTAATACAGGTAGCGTTTATTCCGGATATGATGTTGCTATAACAGATATTGAAAAATTATTGAGCAAGGCTTATTTGTCAGCTGGCGGAATAGCGGGAGAGAGTGTAAAGGCAGAGCTTAATAAATCAGAAGTAATACTTATCAAGGCTTCTAAAAATATCGGCGGAGTAAGAACGCAACTTATTTCATCAAGTACAAATGATAATCTTAATGCTGGCGGAATTGTAGGTAACGGTCAGGGAACAATTGCTTCGGACTGTTATTATTGGAAAGAAACTGCACAGTATGCAGTGGAAAATCAGCCAACTCAATATGCATCTGCAAAGAAAGAGCTTACAGATGCAGAATTAAGTAGCATAACTAACTATAAGGTGGATTCCTTTATAAGTGTTACAGTTCCGGCACCACCCGGAACCGGATATACAGAATCAAATTATCAAAACATTGCGTTCACAGCTAAAATATTTAAGAACGATAATTCGGCTGTAACAACAAAGACTCCTGTTAATTCATTTGAAACTGTAACAGGCTCTAAGTACATACTTGTAAAGACAACGGTAAGCGAAGATGTTATAGAAAGTCCTATAACAGCAACTTCCCATTATATACTTATGATTGCACCTCAAAGCATATCGGTAGACAGTACCAACGCTAAAAAGGTCTTCTATAAAGGGGAAGAGTTTTCAGCAAAAGGTCTTGTTGTAACCGCAACGTATTCCGACGGAACAAAAACACTTGTTTATGGTAATGGTGATGCGGAATATAGTGTAAACGGCTATGACAAAACAAATACAACAGGAGCTCAAACATTAACTGTAAAATTTAATGGAGCACCTGATATGGCAATAACAAATTCCACATACGAAGTTACCGCTTACGATACAACATTCAACTTCAAATCCAATAAAGCTGATTATACAATTGGCCACGTTTTCTCTGCTGATGATTTTACAGCAGAATTAACCTATGGACCTGAAAATGATAAGCAAAAAATCACTGTACCGTACAAGTCAAGTGCTTCTGTTGATGGATATACCATTTCACCTGCATTTGCTGATATTGACTCCAGTGTTGCAACGCAGACACCAATAACAATTACAGCAACATATGACGGAACTACAAGGAATGCGAATATAAATATTGTAGCTTTCCCAACAGAAATAACCTCAAATGATACACAAAACTTCCCAATAGATAGTACAGACCCTGCCAATAAAACAATAAAGGCACCTCTTGGAACATCTGTCGACCAGTTAAAAGCACAGTTGGGACAGGGCGATTATGTTGTAGTAACCAAGGGCAGTGATGTTCAGACCACAGGAGCTGTCGGAACAGGTTGGGTAGTAACCCTTAAAAACGGAAATACAGAAGTGGATAAAGTAACTGTTGTTGTTAAGGGAGACTTAACTGTTGGCGGAGCAGCACCGGGAGACGGAAAAATTAATATAACAGATTTTATCGCAGTTAAAGCACATATACTTGATAAATCTCCATTGACAGGTGTTTATGCACAGGCGGCTGATTATAATAATTCTAATGGAACTATTAATATAACCGACTTGCTTCAAGTTAAATCATATATTTTAAACCATTAATTATTTAACATTAACTTATCTATTATTAGGATTTTTAAATTGGAGGAAGACATATGAAAAAAATAACAGCATTACTGTCATCATTGATACTTATGATAATGATAGTGCTACCAATGAGTGCATCGGCAATTTCCGGTTCGGGATATTTATCAGGTCCGGCAACAGTAAGAGCAGGGGATACTATTAATGTTACATTTTCAGTAAATGGTTCACCAATAGAAGGCATAGAGGGTAATTTAAGCTATAATACAAGCCAGTTAACACTTAGTAAAATAACTCAAAATATTGCATCACCTTGGGTGGTTGAGCAACAAGGCAACAAAATTATAGCTTATGATAATCAGCTTAGTGCACCAATTAATTCATCAAGCTCTATTTTTACAGCTACATTTGTTGTAAATTCCTCTATTGCAGCAGGAACAGGAATATCAGTTTCGTATAGTGGCACCATATCAGATGGAACAAATGATAAAGGAATAAATGCTACATATTCAAAGTCAATTTCTACACCTACAACGGCACCAACACAAAGACCAACACCTCCGCCAACACAAGGACAAACACAAGGATCCACGAAGGCTCCTACACAGGGACAAACACAGGCGCCTACAAATCCTAAAACAGGAAATGCAAACCTTGCAACAATGACAATTGACGGAGTAACTTTTTCTCCTGCATTTAAGCCATCGGTTACAACTTATACTGCATCGGTTGATTATGATGTTGAAAAGCTTAATATAACAGGAAAAACCGAAGACCCGACATCTAATGTAAGTATTGGTAGCACAAAACTTAATGTTGGAAAAAATACAATAAGAATTAAAGTTACAGCAGCAGGCGGAGCAACAAAAACTTATACAATTGTTGTAACAAGAGCTCAAGACCCTAATGCACCTACAACTACTGAAGCAAAGACAACGGCAAGCAAAAACACAAAATTGTCCGCATTGTCAGTTGAAGGATTCGTTCTTTCTCCTGCTTTTGACCCGGATGTAAAAAAATATATAGTTTGGTTACCTTACGAAACTGAAAGTATAAACATTGCAGGAACCGCATTAGATGCCAAGTCAATCGTAAAGGTTGAGGGTGGAGATAATCTTAAAGCAGGCGAAGCAAACAAAGTAAAAGTAATTTGCACCGCTGAAGATGGTTCAAAGCAAGTTTATGAGATCATTGCAATGCGTGCACCGTTAAATGGTGTGTATGGTAGCGATGTATCGTCTGTTTCTTCAGATGATAACGCAAAGAGCAGAACTCCTGTTTGGCTTACAATTCTTCTTTGCGTAATATTCTTAGCAGTTGGTTTCCTTATAGCTTTCCTTATTTTCAGAAATAAGAACAATAATGGACCAGATGGCGGATTTTATGATGATGACCCGGATGATGATTTGGGACCGGATGATTCAGAAGATGATAATGGACCAAAGAGACCAATGTTTAGAGGAATAACTATTCCAAGAACATTGTCTACGGATAAAGCACCAACATCATTTGCAAATGAAGACGACTTGAGAGATGTTCCACAGAATAGACCGGTTCCTCCGGCTCAGCCAAGACCTATATTTAATAATGCTCCGGCAGGAACAGTACCTACACCTCAAGTTCCAAGTCAGCCTCGTACAATTCCAACTCCAGCACCAGCACCAGCACCTACGCAAAGACCTGTACAGACTTCAAATCCATTTGCAACGCAGCAACCTGCAACACCTGTACAGCCTAAGCCTTCTCAGGCACAGCCAATAGATGTTGCTCAACAACAGGCTCAGTCTGCACCAAGAGTGTTTAGAACAGCACCTACAAGTAATACTAACGCACCAACATCGGCACCTTATTCTGCAATGAATGAGAGTCCAAGACCTACACAGCCTAATGCTACACAGAGTAGTAGTGCGACTCCAATAGATGTTTCAGGTATGGGATTGCCATATACACCGGCAGGAGGAACTGATATTCCAAAACCTCAGCCAATGGCAGAACAACCTCCAAAGAGAACAATACCTAAAAATCCATTTGAAGTATGTGCTGATGATGATTAATGTATAATAAAAAAGACGTCGCTTTTGCGACGTCTTTTTGTGTTATAATCAACAAGATAAAGATTTAAAACAATGTTTAGTTACAATATCAATACATTATTAAAAGTTTTATTTAACTATTCTTCTCTTCGAAAAGATTAGCAGAGTTGCTCATTGCTTCTATTATTTTTAAATGTTGTGGACAATGAGCTTCACAACTTCCGCAGGCAATACAATCGCTTGCTTTTCCAACCGAAGATACAGCCCAACCATAACTTTTTTTAGGACCGCTTAGGTTTTGATATGTGTTATACAAATTGAGCAGATTTATTATATCCGGAATCGGAATGTTACTCGGACAATTTTTCACGCAATATCTGCACGAAGTACATTCAATAGTTGGTATTGAATTGAGAATATTTACAACATCATTTATTGTTGAAAGCTGTACTTTTGTAAGTGGCTTAAAATCGTTGGCGATTTTTATGTTGTCCTTTAACTGCTCAAGGTCAGACATACCGCTTAACACTAACATAACTCCATCTTGAGCTGCTGCAAATCTAAGTGCCCACGATGCAATAGACCAATCGGATTCGTTGCTTATTAAAAGTTCACGAGCATTGTCCGGAAGTGCAGACAGAGAACCACCTTTTACAGGCTCCATAACAATAACAGGCTTTGAATGTTCTTTTGCGGTTTCCAAGCATAGACGAGATTGGATTGTTTTGCTTTCCCAGTCGGCATAATTTATCTGTAATTGTACAAATTCACTTTCGGGAAATGCTTTTAAAATTTTATCAAGACATTCTGCGGTGTCATGAAATGAAAATCCAAGGTGTTTTATTTTACCTTCAGCCTTCTTTTGTTTAAGAAAATCCCAAGCTCCAAATTCCAATGCTTTTTCGAAAGTACTTTCATAAAGAGAGTGGAGAAGGTAGTAATCAAAATATTCTGCACCGGTACGTTCAAGCTGAGTATTGAAAATTTTCTCAATATCTTCTTCACAGTTGACTTCCCAAAGAGGCATTTTATCGGCAATTAGAATAGATTCCCTTGGATACCTGTCGATGACTGTTTCTTTTAAAGCACCTTCAGCCTTACCGTCCATATATCCAAAGGCTACGTCAAAATAATTAAATCCATTTTGAATATATAAATCAACCATTTCTTTTACCTGTTCAATATCAATGTCGCAATCGTTTGTAACAGGAAGTCTCATAAATCCGAACCCGAGCTTTTTATCTATGACAATATTCATAAAACACCTCGTTTTAGTTTTAGTTTTAGTTGTTTTGAGCAAGAAGTTTGTTTTTAATTTTAGCCTTGTCAAATGATGCACCGATTACAGCAAACAATACACCGCTTCCGGCTGCTTGAATTAGGCTACCGATAATTGAAGCGACAGGAGTTACCCAGTTGCCAAACAAAATAGCCTCTGCAATATAGTATCCACCACAAGTTATTATAGCACCAATAAATATAGCAAAAATATTTCTTTTGTTTATTATTTTATCTGTTTTAGATGTAAAAGAAATTACGAGTAATGATTTAATGATTACTGTCGGTAAAATCCACATAGGAGCAGCGATGAGGTCTGCAAGTCCTCCGCCTATTGCACCCGCAAGCATTGCATAGGGAAGTGGCAAAAAGCAAGCTGCAAGATATATAAAGCAGTCGCCAAGATGAATATATCCGCCGTTTGTACCGATTGGTATGTGTAAAAATGTAGTTGATACGGTGATTATTGCGGCAAAAAGGGCGGTTGTAATAATGTTCTTTAATGTAACATTGGTTTTCATAATTTAGTATACCTCACAAACTGAAAAATATTGTATATAAAAATTAGGTGTCGTTAGACACCTAAGATAAGCTTATCTTAAAAATGGAAATTCAAGTACATCAAGCGGAATTGCAAATTTTACAAAGTTTTCCGGACAACTCTTGTTATCGGAATACATCCAACGTTTAAGTTCAACGATTTTGGAATCTGCTTGTATGTGAAGTGTTTTAATTTCCTCATCTTCAGGCTCTCGAACAATTATTTTGCTATCGATTTCCCCGATTGACCAGTCGATTTTTGAAAGAAGAGTATGAGCAATGGATACAGACATATCAGAACCTTGTAATTCTTTATATAGCCCTTCAGTTAAATAAAAATCTTCAATTGCTATCGGAAAGTTTTCAGCGTTTCTAATTCTTTTAATATGGTAGATTTCAGTGCCTGATTTCCATCCGCTTGCAAGCACACCGTCTTTTACAATAATCTTATTTTCTTCGACTAATGTATTGGTTCCCTTCAGTCCGATTTTGTCAAGCATATAACTCAATGAAATAAATGGCTCAAATCCAAAAGCACGACCTCTTTCTGCAACAAAGGTGCCGACACCATGTTTCTTTATTATAGTACCTTCATTCTCGAGCTGTGCTAATGCGGCACGAACGGTAGCTCTGCCTACATCTAATTCCTTCATAAGCTCAAACTCGGTAGGCAGCTTAGAATTTGCAGGATATTCTCCAGAAAGAATAAGCTTTAAAATATACTCTTTGACGAGAATATATAAGGGAACGGAACTGTTTTTGTCAAGCATAAATTCATCTCCATAATTTTAAACGATAAATGCAATATTTTCGTTGACAAAAGTATATAAAATTGGTACAATATTGTCAAGATGTTCGGACAACCGAACAATTATGTATATAAAGAAATATATAAATTATTTTCAAATAAAAAATATATGGTAAAAGGGGTGATTTATTGTGCCTACAAAAGTAGAAAAGTTGCAGAGTACCCTAATGAAAAAAGGCTTCCCGGGTATTGAATGCACTGAATGGCACAATTCGATCAAGCTCGAAGGAGAAATGAACAATTGGTCGGACATAGTTGCAGCAGGTAAGGTTGCAGCAAAATTCGGCTACAAGGGTGTTGTCAATGAAATCAAGCTCAAAGGATTTGAAGAGCCTGAAATCAGAGCACCAAAAGTTGTTGACGGTTCAATTGATAATCGTAAACCGGATGTTCTTATTATCGGCGGTGGAGTAATCGGTTGTTCAATCGCTCGTGAATTGTCCAAATATAATTTGGATATTCTTCTTCTTGACAAGGAAAGCGATGTTGCAATGCACGCATCATCAAGAAATGACGGAATGATCCATCCGGGTATTGCGTCTCACATTAACACTCTCCGTGGAAAGATGAATGTTAAGGGTAACGAAATGTATACTCAAGTTTGTAAAGAGCTTGATATTCCATTTGAGCGTTACGGAAACCTTATCTTATTCTCAAACAAAACTCTTGCTCTCGGTGCAGGTGCTTTGTTTAAGGTAAGGTCGAAGCATTATGGAATTCCAATGGAATTTGTTAGCAGAGAAAAACTTGTAAAAGAATATGAGCCTAACATTTCAGATGAAGTTGTTGCAGCGTATTCTTTCCCAAGAGCAGGAGTTCTTTCACCATACAAATTAACAGTTGCACTTGCAGAAAACGCCGTTGAAAATGGCGTACAAGTAAGCCTTGACACAATTGTTTTATCTATGACAAAGAACCACGACCAGATTTTAAGCGTAAATACCAACAGAGGTAAGGTTTATCCAAAGACTGTTATAAATGCAGCAGGTGTATTTTCAGACAAGGTTGCAGAAATGGCAGACGATAAATTCTTCTCAATTCACCCAAGAAAAGGTGAAATCGTTATCCTTGACAAGAAGAAGGGCACAGATGTAACTCGCTCAATGGGACTTGTAAAGGCAAATATGGTTAACTCAACCAGTAAGGGCGGTGGAGTTATGAGAACAATTGATAACAATGTTCTTGTTGGTCCAGACGCTTATGAGCAGCCATTAAGAGAAGATTTCTCAACAAACAGAGAAAATATCAATGCGGTTATGGATAAGCATTTAAAGCTTATTAAGACATTCCATCCATCAGATGCAATAACATATTTCGCGGGTGTTCGTGCTTGTACATACGAGGAAGAGTTTATTGTTGAGCGTTCAGAATATGTAAAGAATCTTATTCACGCAGCAGGAATTCAATCTCCGGGACTTGCATCAGCTCCTGCAATTGCAGAGGAAATTTCAAAGATTACTGTTGAAGTTCTTTCTGAAAGTATGAAGGTTGATGTAAACGATAAATTTAATCCTTGCAGACATAAAACCCCTCATCTTTCAAGACTTAGCTTCCAAGAGAAGCAAAAGGTTATTAAGGAAAACCCTGATTACGGCGTAATCATTTGTCGCTGTGAGGAAATAAGTAAGGGTGAAATTATTGACGCTATTAATTCACCGGTTCCTGCAACGTCAATTGACGCTATTAAGCGTAGAGTACGTCCGGGAATGGGCAGATGCCAGGGCGGTTTCTGTTCTCCACTTGTAACAAACATTATTTGTGAGCAGACAGGACTTACACCTGACAAGATAACAAAGAGTGGTGGAGATTCCAATCTCTTGTTTGAAAAAACTCCAAAAGGAGGTGCGTCAAAATAATGAGACAGCGTTATAAAGTATGCGTATTGGGCGGTGGCCCTGCAGGACTTGCAGCATCAGTGTCGGCTGCCAATGAAGGCGCACAGGTACTTCTTGTTGAACGTGAAGCAAAGCTTGGCGGAATACTTAAGCAGTGCATACACGACGGATTCGGTCTTTTGAGATTTGGTCAAAGACTAACAGGACCCGAGTATGCAGAAAGATATATTAAGCAAATGCTCGACAACAAGGTTGATTACATAACTTCATCTTTCGTTACTGACGTAAAAAGACTTAGCGATGGTGGATTTGAGCTTGAAATTCAAAGTGCTGAGGGTATGATAAACGTACAGGCAGATGCACTTGTACTTGCTTGTGGATGCAGAGAAAAAACATCAAGACAGGTATTTATTCACGGCGAAAGACCTGCAGGAATTTATTCGGCAGGTACAGCACAGTATTTTGTTAACATTATGGGATATCTTCCTACAAAGCGTTGTGTAATCCTCGGTAGTGGTGATATCGGAATGATTATGGCACGTCGTCTTACACTTGAGGGTGCAGAAGTCGAGGGTGTATATGAGATTAAGGATACACCGGCAGGACTTGCAAGAAACGTTGCGCAGTGCCTAAATGACTATGATATTCCACTTCATTTGTCAACAACAGTTACTCGTGTTATCGGCGAAAAGAGAGTAGAGGCTATTGAAGTTGCAGCAGTTGATGCAAAATTCAATCCTATTGAAAGCACAAAGAGAATAATTCCTTGTGATGCAGTTATTCTTTCTGTTGGACTTCTTCCGGAAAACGAAATAGCTCAAAAGCTTGACATTAAACTCGACTTTGCAACAAAGGGTCCGTTTGTTGACCAGACATTTATGACAAGTGTACCGGGTGTATTCTCTTGTGGTAATGCTCTTCACGTTAACGACCTTGTTGACTATGTTTCAGCCAGTGGTGAGCTTGCAGGTAAGTATGCAGCACAGTATCAAAAGACTGAAAGAAATCTTGTTAATATTGAGTATGACAACAAAGAGTTTTTGTATATGGTTCCTCAATATTATGATGCAAATAAAGGCGGAGAATTAAATCTTTACTTCCGTTCAAAGACAGATTGCAGAGATAGAAAAGTTAAGTTGTCGTTTAATGACGATGTTGCACTCGACAAGAAATATAAGCGTATGTTGCCATCCGAAATGGAAGCTGTTAAGGTTACACCAAAGGATAAGGTAACAAGTGCAACACTTAGAATGGGGGATGCAAAATGACAAAAGAAATGACTTGTATTGTTTGCCCCAATGGTTGTCTTATGAGAATTGAGCAGGACGGAGATAAAATCGAAGTTTTTGATGCAACCTGCAAAAGAGGTGTTGAGTTTGCAAAGAACGAACTTACACATCCAACTCGTAGCATAACATCAACAGTTGCAACAAAGTTCAAAGATTTTCCACTCATTTCTGTAAAGACAGAGGGCGAACTTCCAAAAGATAAAATATTTGATGCAATGAAAGAAGTAAATGCAGTAACTGTTAAAAAAAGGCTCAAGGTTGGCGATGTCGTTATTGAGGACCTTTTCGGAACAAAGCTTGTTGCAACTTCAGATATGACTTTAAAAGTAGATAAGACTCGCTTCGAAGATTAATTAATTTATAAAATAAGGAGAGATAGTCAATATGGCAAAAAAAGAACAATTTATGCCTGATTGGTACCATCAGGAAGCACCAAAAGACTCATATCGTTCAATTTTTAAATGGGGTAGCCCAACAGAATTTAAGGCACCAAGTAAGCAACTCTATAAATTAATGAAGAATGTATTCCATATGACAGATGACGATTTTAAGCAGAAGCAGGAAATGGGCTTAGAGCCTGTTGACATTGATGTTCCTTGCAATCTCAGCAAAGAAGACCTTGCAAAATTTGCAGAAATCGTTGGCGAAGATAACGTACATACAGACGGATATACACGTCTTAGAGTTGCATACGGTAAGACAATGGTAGACCTTATGCGTCTTCGTAAAAAGATTATTGAAAATCTTCCTGATGTTGTTCTTTATCCTAATAACAGAGAAGAAATCATCAAAATTGTTGCTTATTGTAACGAAAAAAAGATTCCAATGTATGTATTTGGCGGCGGCTCATCAGTAACAAGAGGTGCAGAGCCAATTTGCGGTGGTGTTACACTTGACCTCGGACAGCATTTCAATAAGGTTATCGACTTTGATGAGAAGAATCTTACAATAACAGTTGAGTCAGGTATCTTTGGACCGGCTCTTGAAGATATTCTTAACAATGCACCTGTATCACTTTCAAGATTTGGAGTAAAGGGTCGTTACACTTGCGGACATTTCCCACAGAGCTTTGAGTATTCAACAGTTGGTGGTTGGGTTGTAACAAGAGGTGCAGGCCAGAACTCAACATACTACGGAAAGATTGAAGATATAGTATTCAGCCAGGAGTATGTAACACCGGTTGGAATTATCCAAACTGATAAGTACCCAAGATGTTCAACAGGTCCAAGCATTGACCAAATAATGATGGGCTCAGAGGGAACATTTGGTATTCTTACACACGTAACACTTAAAGTATTTAAGTTTATGCCTGAAAACCGTCAGCGTTTCGGTTTCCTTTTCAAGAACTGGGAGAGTGCTGTTGAAGCTGTTAGAGAAGTTATGCAGAGCCAGTGCGGACATCCATCATTGTTCCGTATTTCTGACCCGGGCGAAACATCTTATGGCCTTAGCCTTTATGGTATAGCTGATACACCGGTTGACAAGTTCTTCGAGATGCGTGGCTATAAAGACGGCGAAAGAGTTATGATGCTCGGCTTCTCAGACGGTGAACTTAACTATGCTAAGAATGTTAAGAAGTATGTTAAGAAGATCTGTAAGAAGTATGGTGCAATGAGCATAACAGGTTATGCTTCATCAAGATGGGAAACAGGTCGTTTCAGAGATCCATATCTTCGTGAAGATATGGGAGATTACGGTCTTATGCTTGACACCCTCGAGTGTTCAGTTAACTGGTCTAACTTTATGGATGTTTATAAGGGCGTTCTTGAATATTGCAACAGCCGTGAAGATACAATTTGCTTTGCACATATGTCTCACCTTTATGAGCAGGGTTCAAACATCTACTTTATCTTTGAAGCTAAGATGAATGACCTTGATGAGTACCTTGAATATCAGAGAGGCATTATGGATAATATCCAGAAGTACGGTGCTGCAATGAGCCATCACCACGGTATTGGTAAGATGACAGCTCCATGGCTTGAGGCACAAATCGGAACAGAGCAGCTTAATGTTTATAAGGCTCTTAAGAAGCACTTTGATCCTAACAACGTTATGAATCCGGGCGGAACACTTGCTCTTGATATGCCTGATTCAGAGAAGAGAGATTTTATTAATAAATAATCTCGTATACCACAATTAAACATTGCGGTAGAGTAACTAAAACAATCATCGTTCCCACGATAAAAGCAGACTGAAGTTTTATTTTCAGTCTGCTTTTTAATATTATAATAATAAAATAAATCTCAATTTGTTGGGAAATATATTTTTAGGATTATCTGTTATTTACGACATAATATATTTACTCACTTATGGAGATGATAAAATGGTTTTTGGAATTCTGCTTGCAATATTTTTAGGTGGAGGAGTTTATTCTGTGTGGCACTTCTTCGTTGGAGTCTATATTGTGCTATCTGTTATGATTGCAATTGCTATAATCGCTATTTTACTTTTAGCCACAGTTTATCAAAGTTATGAACCCACCTCATAAAATGTTTATTTATAGATTAAAGTAAAATAGTAAAGAGCTTGCTGACGTGTCGGTAGGCTCTTTTAGTATCTTATAGAGGGTTGGCTTT
>CAYMZO010000019.1:0-13527 GCA_964394885.1 uncultured Eubacteriales bacterium
TTTATCAAGTATGAAAGATAATATAACAAAATTAAAAATTAACAGTGAAATTATAAAATGAATTGAGTAGTATATCCCGAAAATAAACTATCAAGGATTAATCGCAATTAATTTTATATATAAAAAACCGCTCATAGAAAAAACCATGAGCGACATTTCTGGCTGGGATGGCTGGATTTGAACCAGCGGATGACGGAGTCAAAGTCCGTTGCCTTACCCCTTGGCTACACCCCAATATTAACTTTTATATTAAAAAACGCAAAGCCTTCGCCTTGCGTATTTATTTGCTGGGGTGGAAGATGGGATTCGAACCCACGGTCTCCAGTGCCACAAACTGGCGCTTTAACCAACTAAGCTACATCCACCACGTTAGCTAACGTCGAAACGTTTTTGCTGGCGTGCTTGGAGGGACTCGAACCCCCGACCCTCTGCTTAGAAGGCAGATGCTCTATCCAGCTGAGCTACAAGCACACATAAAAAAAGCAAAATGGAGCGGGTGATGGGAATCGAACCCACGTAACCAGCTTGGAAGGCTGGAATTCTACCATTGAACTACACCCGCACATTTGCGACGTTGATTATTCTAACACACTCGACGTCGCATGTCAATAGAAAATGCTCAATATTTTACATATTTTTTTAAGTTGTCTTTAAAGAAAATTTATCATCCTCAGCAACAACTTTTACACTGATTATCGGTGTATCACAATTATCAATAAGAAGGTTTGCAATCTTATCTTCTATCTCACGTCTAATAACGTTTCTAAGGTCTCTTGCCCCTCTTACTCCTGAATCCATTTTCTTTCTGATAAGTGCAGGAACACTACTATCGTACTCAAAAGTTATACCCTTATCTTTCAGAGGGTCTTTTAGTTCATCAAGCATCAGGATTGCAATATCCTCATAATTTTTATCTGTTAAATCATTAAATACAACTATTTCATCTACTCTACCAATAAACTCAGGACGAAGGAACTCACGAAGAGCTTTCATTGCCTTTTCTTTAGAAGCATTCGCCTCTGATTTAGCAAATCCCATTGTTCCCTCTTTACGTTCGCTACCGGCGTTTGAGGTCATAATTATAACTGTGTTTTCAAAGCTTACCAATCTTCCGTGTGAATCGGTTATTTTACCTTCGTCTAAGATTTGAAGCAAGATGTTCATTACATCCGGATGAGCCTTTTCAATTTCATCAAAAAGGATAACAGAATACGGCTTACGTCTTACCTTTTCGGTAAGTTGACCTGCCTCATCATATCCTACATATCCCGGAGGTGAACCGATTATTCTTGAAACGCTGTGCTTTTCCATAAACTCAGACATATCAAGCCTTATTAACGTTTCAGGAGTATCAAACAACTCATAAGAAAGCTGTTTAACAAGCTCTGTTTTACCAACTCCTGTTGGTCCGACAAAGATAAATGATGCAGGCTTTCTGCGAGGATTTATCTGTACTCTGCTACGTTTTACAGCAGCAGATACAAGAGCAACTGCATCCTCTTGACCAACAAGCTTTTTATTAAGATTATCTTCCAAATTTACAAGCTTTTTTAAATCACTTTCAATAATTTTACTTGCAGGTATACCTGTCCAAAGTTCTATTACTTTAGCAAGGTCATTTTCTGTTACGCTATTGTCCTTTATTGCATCTTTAAGGTCGGTAACTTGCTGCTCAAGGCTTAATATTTCTGCCTTGACTCTTGCAATTTCTTCATAGTCCATCTCTTTTGTTTCAGACATCAAGTCCTCGAGATACTCATTATCGTCAGCAAGCTTATTTTCGCTTATTTCGTGTTCACTGATTGCTTTATTACGCAAGTTTGCACAGGTACAAGCTTCATCAAGCAAGTCTATTGCCTTATCGGGCAAAAATCTATCGTTAATATAGCGTTCAGAAAGAATTACAGCACGACGAACCAAGCTATCGGTTATTGATACCCTGTGATAATTTTCGTAGTATGATTTAATTCCAAGAAGCATATCGTATGCATCCTGAATAGATGGTTCTTCAATTTTAACCGGCTGGAAACGACGTTCAAGGGCTGCATCCTTTTCAATATGCTTTCTATACTCGTTAAATGTCGTTGCACCTATAACCTGTATTTCTCCTCTTGAAAGAGCAGGTTTAAGGATATTGGCAGCATTCATTGTACCGTCAGCATCGCCTGTTCCGACAAGATTATGAACCTCATCTATGAAAAGAATAATGTTTCCCTCAGCCTTAACTTCATCAACAAGACCTTTTATTCTGCTTTCAAACTGGCCTCTAAACTGAGTGCCTGCAATTAAAGCTGTAAGGTCTAAAAGCTGAATTTCTTTATTTGCAAGCTTTGCCGGGACATCGTTGTTGGCAATTTTAAGAGCAAGCCCTTCAGCGATTGCAGTTTTACCAACTCCGGGTTCACCGATAAGGCAAGGATTGTTTTTAGAGCGTCTGCAAAGTATTTGAGTTACTCTGTAAATTTCCTTTTCACGTCCTATTATAGCATCAATTTCACCGGACCTTGCCTTTGCGGTAAGATCTGTACAATAAAGGTTAAGATACTTTCTCTTGTTTTTACTCTTACCCTTTTTCTTATCTTTTTTAGAGCCTTTTTTAGATGATTTTTCCTTTTCCTCAGGCTCGTCGGTTTTAAACAGGTCATTGCCTTCCATAGCACTATCCTGCATCTCTAAGGCATTGAATAATCCCTGAAGTGATGGCATTGCCGGTGCTCCACCAGACTCAAAGTCATCATCATCTTCACTATATCCCATAAGTGAGTTGAATTGCTCGTTTATTGCATCAACATCATCTTCTGTTACACCCATACTATCCATCATTTGCTTAACAGGACCGAGATTCATATCCATTGCACATTTTATGCAAAGTCCCTCAGGAATGGTTTTATCTCCCTCTATTCTTGAAATGAAAATTACAGCAGGATTTTTTTTACATCTTGAGCAAAGTGTTTGTTTCATTTGTATACTCCTTAAAGCTCTTGATTTTTTATTATTTATTTTCAAGAGTAGGCAAAACTTCAGATGACTCAACATCATCTCCTGTATTCTTTGCCTTCTTCAATTCTTTTATTGTTCCCGGTATGTAACTTATAAACGCAACGATAGTCAAAATTGCTGAAATAAGAACAAGAACCATTACAGTTATATCGTTAAACTCAAAGAAATTACTAAATGCTCCATATTGAGGACCAAATGCAATTATAAGGAACATAACTGTGTAGAATGTAAATGTTGCAACTTTTCCATATATCTCCGCTGCACATGGTCTTATGTTTTTAGCAAGCAAAATAAGGCTTCCTATTACCATTGTGAGTTCTTTTATAAGGAAAAGCAAAAAGACATATCTGAAGCTCCTTACAGCAGAGCTTTGTGATTTATTAAATTCCATAAACAGCATTATAGCAATTGTAATTTGCGTTAGCTTGTCTGCTGCGGGGTCAAGCAATTTACCAAGAGGTGAAATCTGATTAAACCTTCTTGCAATCTTACCATCAAGACTGTCTGTAAGTCCCGAAAGCAACAGAATTATCAATGCTCCTTTTATATCTCCGATGTTGAACAGATGAACAAATATCGGAATTAATATTATTCTTATTACAGAAAGCAGATTTGGAATTGTCATTCCACCTTTAAAAATATCCTTTACTTGCGTGGTAAAATTACTCATACATTTCTCCTTCTTGCCAATACCCATTGATTGCACTCTTATTGCTTAAAAATTAATTGTATCATTAACTTTATTAACTATATATGAATCGTCAACAGCAGATGAAAAAGCTGATACTTTTGGGGTATTTGTGCCATTTTCAATCGACTTCAACGCATTATTACTTTGAACAACTCCTGAAAGCATTTTTAAAGATATAGAAATAACTATTACTATAACAACTGCCTTTAATGCTCCAAATATTCCTCCAAGCAAACCGTCTGCCTTTTTTAGCGGTGTTGCTCGTAATATTTTTGCAATAAATCTGCAAATATAGTTAAAGAGTGCCATTAAGAGAACAAATCCGACTATTGAGACTATCCATTTACACAACTGAATAACTATCGATGAAAGATAGCTGTCGGTTATTGTGTTTGCGACCTCATTTATTGAATATCCGTCAGGATTATAATTTGAAATGTCCGGTGAGCTGTTTAAATTAAGTATATTAGACACTGAATTCAATGTTTCAGATATTGATTGTACAAAAATATCATATTGACTTTTTGCTGTTCCATATCCGCAATCCTGCAAAGAACTTCCAACTTTTTCGGCAACATTATCTCTTAAAAAGTCTGAATATATCCACTCTGCAACAGGTGTGCTGAACTTTGCAACACATATAATGGTTGCAATCCACGCAACAAGACCTAAGACAGAGGAAATAAACCCTTGCCTTATTCCATAGATAATTATAATAACTGAAACAATCAGAAGTGCAATATCTATAAGCACAGTCCACTACCCTTCCAAACTTTATTTGATTATTATATCACTAAAACTGATGTTATATCAAGTGTGATTATATTAAGAATACTGCCTGATTTCACCTATGGCATAAATATAAGTATATTTCCCGTGTGATAAAACTGTTATGCCATCATTTCCGGTCTTTATGTTCTCCCTTACATCACCATTTAAGTTGTATATAACAACCTTGTCATCAAGCAACACGCTTACTGTATTTTGGTTGCAGAAAATTCTTTTAACGGTGCTGTCAATTTTTTTGTTGAATATTTCTTCTCCATCATCACTATACACTTTTAGTATATTTAGATTTGTACTTCCGTATTCCGATAAAAGCACGGCACTTTTTCCGTTCTCTGCCATACAATACCTCATAAGTGTACTTGTATTAAAGTTTTCATCTTTTTGACGTTCTGTTTTATTTTTTATAACACTTCTTAAATTATCTCCCATTGCAACCACTGTATCTCTTTGAGAAAACTCAACGTCAAAAATTGACGTACCCGGATACTTAAATGTTTCAAGCGCCTTAGAATAATCAAAATCAAACACATATACTTTAGACAACACTTCTCCGTCTAAAGCACCTATTGTTGCAACAGCCATATATTTACCGTTATCGGATAAGGCAATGTCAACTATGTTATCAGAATAACACTCCCATTTAAAAATTGTTTTTGACAAGTTGCCTGAATACACGGTTATTTGTGAAGTAGAATCCTTTTTTAATGTTGCGATTGCAACATTTCCAGACTTTCCTATATCACAAGTTATTATTTTATCATCTGTTTCTTTAGAATAGAGCTTTTCAGTTCTGCTCTGAATCATATATCTATTTCCGCTTCTATCATAAACAATAGCTCTTCCATTGCTTATGCTCATCTTAGGATTTGCGTATGTATGGTCAATTTTTGCAATTTCCTTTGCTGATGAATCAAGAGAAATTGTTGAAGAATCTGTGAGCAAAAATAAATTTGAAGAGAGCATATCTATATCTTTAACAGAGCTGGAGCTAATTCTATATGGATATCCATCTCCCTGACTAATGCTTGACAAAAAGCTCTTGAATGAATCTGAAATAGAAGAAAGAGTTCCAACTTGAAATGTTTCTGTTGCGACAAATAAAAGTAACAAAACAACAACTACTATTGCAACTGTTTTTGCCACTGTTGCAGAACCTTTTTTTACAGTGTTTTTAGATTTATTTTTTTTAGGCTTAGGTTTACGTGCTGATTTTGCCGACTCTGAATTACTGCGAGTTTTTTTTGAAACATCTTTTACCGGCTTTGTTTTCTTAATCTTCTTTTGCCTTGGCACTATATTTCACTCCCATAATTAACCTTGTTAAGATAAAGACCGCACGGTGGTGCTGTAATGCCTGCACGAGTACGATTTTTACTTTTAATTATATCTAAAACAGTATCTTCTTCTATTTTGCCCTGTGCTATGTTCAACAGCGTTCCAACCATAATTCTAACCATATTGTACAAAAACCCATCAGCCTCAACAGTAAACACAACCATATCTCCGTGCCTTTCAACACAGGCATTTTTTACGGTTCTAACCGTTGATTTTACGCTACTATTCGCACTGCAAAATCCCGAATAATCATAGGTGCCTATAAAGTATTTTGCCTGTCTGTTCAGCATTTCTGCGTCAAGAGGATATTTATAGTGAAGTGCATATTCATGCAAAAATGGATTTTTTACCTCTGAATTATATATTTTATAAATGTACTCCTTGCTTTTGCAATCGTATCTTGAATGAAAATCCAAATCAACTTCTCGGCAATCAAGCACAGCAATATCATACGGCAATGTTGAATTAAGTGCCTGTTTAAAGTTCTTACAGGGAATGTGATTTTCCGTTTTAACATTACAGCAATACATATTTGCGTGCACTCCTGCATCTGTTCTGCTACATCCAACAACCGATTCTCTTTTTTGCAATATTTCTTCAATGCAATCCTGTAAAATCTGCTGAACAGTAACTGCATTGGGCTGGACTTGCCACCCGTGATATTTACTTCCGTCAAACTGCAAAGTTAAAAGCAAGTTTCTCATATCTACATCCTTTTGACACATTAAGATTATATCAGATGAGGAAAATAGTAGTTTAAAAGAACTACTCCCGTACATACCAGAGCCATTGAGATAATGGCAAAGAAATCCACTTTTCCAAGCTTCATCTTTCTCATTCTTGTACGTCCCTCTCCACCTTTATAGCAACGACACTCCATTGCAAAAGCAAGCTCATAAGCTCTTCTGAACGACGTTACAAAAAGAGGGATAAAAATTGGAACAAGTGCCTTTGCTCTTTGAACAAGACCGCCTGTTTCAAGGTCTGCTCCCCTTGCCTTCTGTGCATTGGTTATTTTGTCAAACTCTTCTATAAGAGTAGGAATAAATCTGAGTGCTATTGTCATCATCATTGCAACCGTATGAACGTGTTCTTTCATAAACTTAAGCGGTGAAAGCAACCTTTCAAGACCGTCTGTTATCATTGTAGGCGACGTTGTATAAGTCAAAAGGGAGCTTGAAAGAATAAGGCACATAATTCTTACAGCCATAAAAGCTGCTGTATAAATACCTCCCGTTGTAATGTGAATGAACTTATAATCAACAAGAGTTGTTCCTGTATGAGTATAAAAAATATTAAGTATTGCGGTTAATATAATAATGAATACAAGTGGCTTTATTCCCCTTAACATTAGCTTTACTGAGATTTTAGAACAGGCAATCATAACTGCCAGTGTAACAACCATCAAAGCTAAAGACAAGAAGTTTTTGCATAAAAATATTATTATTATAAAAAACAGAGTAAGAACAATTTTCATACGTGGGTCAACTCTATGGACAATAGAGTTTCCTGGGAAAAATTGCCCTATTGTGATGTCTTTTACCATAATTCCTCCACCATTATGCCTTTCCAAACAGCCTTGCAAGCTCTTGCTTTCCCTGCTCTACTGTATAGACATTTCTTTTTATATCAACTCCGCATTCTGCAAGACGCATAAACACTCTTGTTATCTGCGGAACATCAAGTCCCATTTTTATTATTTCATCGCTTCTTGAATAAATTTCTTCAACTGTTCCATACATTGCAACTCTTGATTTATTCATAACAAGTACTTTGCTTGCCATTTTTGCAACATCTTCCATACTGTGTGAAACAATAAGAACCGTACTTCCTGTATCCTGCCTGTACTCTTTAATCATACCGAGTATTTTATCTCTTCCATTCGGGTCAAGACCTGATGTCGGCTCGTCAAGAATAAGCACTTTAGGGCTCATTGCCATAACTCCGGCAATTGCAACTCTTCTTTTTTCACCACCGGATAAATCAAAAGGCGATTTATTAAGATGCTCTTCTTTCAGACCAACAAACGATGCTGCTGTACGCACTCTTTTATCTATTTCATCTTCAGACAGTCCCATATTCTTCGGACCGAATGATATATCTTTATAAACTGTTTCTTCAAACAACTGATATTCGGGATATTGGAAGCAAAGTCCAACCTTAAAACGAACATCTCTTGTTGTTTTTTTATCCTGCCATACGTCTACACCATCAACATAAAGTTTTCCGGAAGTCGGCTTTAAAAGACCGTTAAGGTGCTGAACAAGAGTACTTTTTCCTGAACCTGTATGCCCTATAATACCAACAAGCTCGCCCTGCTCAATCTCTATATTAATATCGTTTATTGCTGCCACCTCAAACG
Organism: uncultured Eubacteriales bacterium; assembly: GCA_964394885.1. Lineage (GTDB taxonomy): Bacteria > Bacillota > Clostridia > Oscillospirales > Acutalibacteraceae > RZYX01. The sequence continues at coordinate 8,178 of CAYMZO010000019.1, forward strand.
GTGTTCCTGTGCTGTAAAGATATGATAAATCTTCCGTTTTAATAATAGGCATCAGCTATGCACCTCCAATGCCTTAAGTATGGCTTGAACGCATTCCTCTGTTTCAAGAACATCAACAGGCATTTTAATTCCCATTTTATCAAGTGATTGAGAAAGCTCTGTTACTTGAGGAACGTCAAGTCCTACATTTCTTAACAATTCAATATTTGAAAAAACTTCTTTCGGTGTACCGTCAAGAATAACTTTTGCACTGTCCATTACAACAACTCTGTTGGCAGTAACCGCTTCATCCATAAAATGCGTTATGAATACAACCGTCATTCCAAGCTTGCTGTTAAGCATTCGAATGGTATCCATAACTTCTTTTCTTCCTCTTGGGTCAAGCATAGCTGTGGATTCATCAAGGACAATACAATCGGGCTGCATTGCAATTACTCCTGCGATTGCAACTCTTTGCTTTTGTCCACCCGAAAGCTTATGAGGTTCGTGCTGCTTGTATTCAGACATACCGACAGCTTCAAGTGCATCATCAACTCTTTTTCTTATTTCAGAAGGTTCAACGCCCAAATTTTCAGGGCCGAACGCAACATCTTCCTCTACTATTGTTGCAACAATTTGGTTGTCCGGATTTTGAAATACCATTCCGACAGTTTGCCTTATATCGTATGTTAAATTCTCATCAAGAGTATCCATTCCGTTTACCAAAACTCTTCCGCTTTCCGGCAACAATATTGCATTTGTAAGCTTTGCAAGAGTAGATTTGCCCGAACCGTTATGTCCTAAAACTGCAACAAAATCTCCCTTTTTAATTTCAAGATTAAGTCCGTTTATTGCAAGCGGTTCAGACTCTTCGGTATTACCCTCATATCTGAAGTTTACATTTTCAAATTTTATTATTGTATCCATTTATATATCCTTTTAAAGCTATTTATTTGTCCATATAGCGGAAGCACCACAAGGCAATATTAATCCTGATTGTGTTGCTCTTAATCCTATTTCATCGGAGCTTACTTTCCCTCCGAAACGAGGAGTAATAATTGAGCCTACGATATAGTGCATAACAGATGGAGAAAGACCTGTTGTATATGAATTAACAAGAAACATCAGTGGCTTATCGCTTAGCACCTGTGAACACAGCTCAACAAATTCATATATTCTTTCTTCAAGCTTCCAAATTTCACCACCCGGGCCTCTGCCGTATGAAGGTGGGTCCATTATTATTATGTCGTACTTATTGCCACGCCTTATTTCACGTTGAACAAACTTTACACAATCATCAACAATCCAGCGAACATTTCTGCCTGCCAAATTACTCTCCTGTGCATTTTCCTTTGCATAGGCAACCATACCTTTTGATGCGTCAACGTGTACAACGTCAGCATTCTGTGCAAGGCTTGCAACTGTTGCACCTCCGGTATATGCAAAAAGGTTTAAAACCTTAACATTATCTCTTCCCGACTTTTCAATAACATCTCTTGTAAAGTCCCAGTTTACAGCCTGTTCAGGAAAAAGACCCGTGTGCTTAAATCCCATAGGTTTTATTTTAAATGTTAAATCTCGATATTCTATATTCCATTCTTTTGGAAAGTTTTTATATATCTGCCACGCTCCTCCGCCTGCATTGGAACGGTTGTATCGTGCATCTGCCTTTTTCCACATAGGGTGCTTTTTAGGTGTTTTCCAAATAACCTGAGGGTCTGGTCTGATAAGAGTTATGTCCCCCCAGCGTTCTAATCTTTCACCGTCTGAGCAATCAAGGAGCTCATAATCTTTCCACGCTTCAGATAAACGCATATTATATTAACCTTTCTCTTACCACTTCGGCAATTTCTTTTCCGAGTGTTTCGATTTGATTTAAGTCTTTTCCCTCGAGCATTACTCTTACAAGTGGTTCTGTTCCCGAAACTCTTACAAGGACTCTGCCTGTATCTCCAAGCTCTTGCTGAGCTTCTTCTATTGCTATTTTTATTTCCTTGTCATCATCAAAACGAACCTTGCCGAAATTAGATACTTTTACGTTATACAAGACTTGTGGAAATACTTCCATACAATTCGCAAGCTCGCTCAATTTTTTGCCTGTTCTTTTTATTGCACGAAGAATTTGAACAGCACTGAGCTGGCCATCACCTGTTGTTGAATAGTCAAGGAAAATAACGTGTCCCGACTGTTCTCCACCTACCGAATAGCCATTTTTCAGCATTTCTTCAAGAACGTATCTATCTCCGACTTTTGTCTTTTCACATACTATATCGTTATCTTCTGCAAACTTGAAGAAGCCCATATTACTCATAACAGTTACAACTGCGGTATTCTTTTTCAGTCTGCCTGTTTCCTTCATATCTTTTGCACAAATAGCAATTATTTTATCACCGTCAACAACGTCTCCGTTTTCGTCAACAGCAATTAATCTATCAGCATCACCATCAAAAGCAAAACCTAAATCGCATTTATTTTCTTTTACATATTTTTGAAGGTTTTCAACGTGAGTTGAACCGCAGTTCAAGTTTATATTTACACCGTTTGGTTCAGCACTTATTATATGGCACTTTACTCCTAAAGACTCAAAAAGTCTTTGAGCAGTTACGCTTGATGAACCATTTGCACAATCAAGAGCAATATTCATATCGTTATAGCGATATTCAGATGTGCTGAGTATATGGTTGATATAGTCGTCTAACGCTTTATTTGCTCTCTTTATAATTCCTACTTCCTTGCCGATTTTAACCGGTGGAACTGCTGCATCATCAAGAATTATTGCCTCTATTTTTTCTTCAAGCTCGTCTGCAAGCTTAAATCCATCAGATTTGAAAATCTTTATTCCGTTATATTCGCAAGGGTTATGCGATGCTGAAATCATTATTCCCGCATCATATTTATATTCTTTTACAAGATAGGCAACTGCAGGTGTCGGAACAACTCCTAAAATAAGCACATCTGCACCGACAGAGCAAAGTCCTGCCGAAATTGATGCCTTTAACATATCAGAAGAAATTCTTGTATCTGTTCCAATCATAACCTTTGGTCTTGTATGAGTGCTGTCTGTTAAAACCATTGCAGCTGCTCTTCCTATTTTCATTGCAAGCTCACAAGTGAGTTCTGTGTTTGCAACTCCTCTTGCTCCGTCTGTTCCAAAAAGTCTACCCATTGTATCTATCCCCTAAAACATTATTTTTCTACAAATTCTATTCCAAGATGTTTATATCCTGCCGGAGTTACCACTCTTCCTCTCGGAGTTCGGCTCAAAAAACCGATTTGCATAAGGTACGGCTCATAAACATCTTCAATTGTTATTGACTCTTCACCGATGGCCGCCGCTATGGTTTCAAGTCCTACCGGACCACCATTATAATTCTTTATCATAGCAGTTAACAGCAATCTGTCGATATTGTCAAGTCCTAACGAATCTATTTCCATTCTTCCGAGTGCAATTTTTGCATTATCTCTTGTAATAACGCCATTGTCCATTACCTGTGCAAAATCCCTTGAGCGCTTTAAAAGTCTGTTTGCAATTCTCGGAGTTCCTCTTGAACGAGATGCAATTTCTATTGCACCCTCATTTTCAATTCCTATACCTAAAATACCCGCACTTCTCTTTACGATACTTCCAAGTTCTTCGGGTGTGTATAATTCGAGTCTTAATATAACTCCGAATCTATCACGTAGTGGTGCAGTAAGCTGACCTGCACGAGTTGTTGCTCCAACCAAGGTAAAACGTGGCAAGTCGAGTCTTATCGACCTTGCTGAAGGTCCTTTTCCTATTATTATGTCCAAAGCATTATCTTCCATTGCAGGATATAAAACTTCTTCAACACTTTTTGATAATCGATGTATTTCGTCAATAAACAAGACATCGCCGTCGTTAAGATTGGTTAAGAGGGCTGCAAGGTCGCCTGGTTTTTCTATTGCAGGTCCGGAAGTTACTCTTATATTAACTCCCATTTCATTTGCTATTATTCCTGCCAAAGTGGTTTTACCAAGACCGGGAGGTCCGTAAAGCAAGACGTGGTCGAGTGTTTCTCCTCTGCCCTTTGCCGCTTCAATATATATACTTAAATTTTCCTTTGCTTTCTCCTGACCGATGTACTCCTGCAACGTCCTTGGACGAAGGGACAGTTCGAGGTCTGAATCTTCCGGAGAATATTCAGGAGCAATTATGCGGTTTTCAAAATCCATTTCGTGTTCCATTTATATCCTCCTTATTGTCTTGAAAGTTCTTTTAATGAAAGCTTTATCATTTCCTCAACGGTCAATGACGAATCAAGCTTTGCAACGGCAGATGCTGCCTCTGACTGTGTGTATCCAAGCATAACAAGTGCAGCTGTTGCCTCTGCAGAATTTCCGTGAGAAGATGCTGCTCCGACTGCTTCAATCTGGGCTGTATCAACAGATTTTCCAAGACCTGCCGCAAGCTTATCTTTTAATTCAAGCACAACTCTTTGAGCAAGCTTTGGACCTACTCCCTGTGCTCTTGTAATTGATTTATAATCTCCAGTTGCAATGCACATAGCAAGGCTGTGAGGGTCGAGCTCAGACAAAACTGAAAGAGATGCTTTTGGACCTACTCCGGAAACGCTAATAAGCATTTTAAAACAGTCAAGTTCCGCTTTATCAAAAAATCCGAACAAATCCATTGCATCCTCCCGAACGCTTAAATATGTATATAATGTTGCCTTACTTCCATTTGGTCCAAGCTTTTTCAAGGTGTTCATTGTTGTATTACAAGAAAAAGCAACCCCATTGCAATCTATTGCAACAGAAGTTGAATCTGAATGTACAATTGTACCCGTTAAGCTGTAAAACATAAAATTATCTCCGTTTTTTCATTGTATTCGTTGTATTTGTTTTATTGATTATCACTTTAATTTATTTAGCTTTCCCATAAGAGAACCACTTGTATGTGCATAACAGATAGCCATTGCAAGGGCATCTGCTGTATCATCCGGCTTTGGAATTTTATCAAGCTTTAAAATAACTCTTGTCATTTCCTGAACCTGCTTTTTTTCAGCTCTGCCATATCCTACAACGCTCTGCTTTACCTGCAAAGGAGTATACTCGGCAATTTCAAGATTATGCTTTTGAGCTGCAAGCATTGTTACTCCTCTTGCCTGACTTACATCTATTACAGTTTTTGCGTTGTTATTATAAAAAAGTTTTTCAATAGACATTGCCTGCGGCTTTGTTCTATCCATAAGTTCTGTAAGTTCATCATATATGCTCTCAAGTCTTTGATTAAACGGTGTCCCTGCCTGAGTTGTAATTGCTCCATATTCTATTACAGAAAATCTGTTGCCTTCGTAATTTATTACTCCGTACCCAACTATTGCATATCCGGGGTCTATACCTAAAATAA
>CAYMZO010000020.1:0-13475 GCA_964394885.1 uncultured Eubacteriales bacterium
GTTAACATATAATACACTCAATGTGATATTATATACACGTGAAAAACAATAAATTTATTTTAAAACGGAGGTGAAGGAATAATGATTACAACAACAATGTTCCTTACAGGTCTTGCAGATCTCTATATTGATTATGATGTTGTTAGAACACTCGCTTATGGTTTCTCATTCAACACACAGACATTGTCTGAGATTCTCCACAATCTTTTCAACCTTTTCTAATTTAAGAAAAACATTTGAATTTGCAAACAAAACAGAGTGTTGTATGCACTCTGTTTTTTTACTGTTAAGATATCTTTTTATATACTATAAAATATATAAGGAAAAACTTGTAATTAACCCGTAAAAATGATAACATAAAAAACAGGGATTTTAAAATAAAACAGGAGGCATATTGATGAAAAGAAAAGCAATCATATCAATTTTAGTTTGCATAATACTTACTTTTTCATTTGCGTGTTCAAAAGACGATGATTCTCCGACACTTGACGTAGATAATCCAAAATTTTCGTCATCAAAAAATGATGATAGTACTAATAATGCCGGTGGCAGTTCAAATTCAGAAGGTTCGACAAACTCAACTAAGAAATCTCAATCGTCAACAACGGCAGCAAAGGTTGATACAACATCTGTTGCCAAGGACGGTAGCGTAACAATCTCTTGGGATGCAGTAAAGGGTGCATCAAGCTATGACGTTTATCGTGCATCGTCAAAAGACGGAGATTATAAAAAAGTTGGAACATCAGCAACTACAAGTTATACAGATAAAACCGCAGAAAAGGGAAAAACCTATTACTATAAAATTTCAGCAAATGTTCCAACAACAGCATCAAACAATACAGCAGCAGGTTCAGGCTCAGGTTCAGGTTCAAAAATAACAGAATCGAATTCTCCTAAGTTTGTTGGAAGCAAGCTTAGCTTTAAAAATAACAGCGATAAGGCAGTAACTATTTCAAGCTACTTAAACGATGCATATACATCAAAAATAATATCAGAGTATAAGAATATAGGATATACATTTCCCAGTGGCAGACTTGTACACGTTACCGTTGAGGGCGTAAATTTTGAATATGTATATCAGTTTTCATCACCGACAAAGTGGAACGATGGTACTCTTGAGCAGGTTCATATTTTCACTGCAGGTAGTACCAGCTCGTACGAAAGCTTTTTCGTTACAGAAAATGGCTCTAAAGAATATTTAGCGGCTAAAGAAGCTTATAAGCAGAAGTGGGATTCTAATAGTAACAGAAAGATAAGTTATGATAAGCAGAGAGAACTGTTTTTAGAGATGGCAAAGTATGCTCAGTTCCAAACACTGTGTAATCAATCTTATAAATAAATTACACTTGCAATAAAGCGGAGGGATTTTTATGAAAAAAAGACTGTTGATAGCAGTAGTTGCAATGGTATTGCTTTTTTCTGCGTGTGATAAAGATAAGAAAGATGAAACAGTAAAAACTTATGACCCAATGAAAACTACCGTAAAGAGCAATCAGAATGCGTGGTGGGAGCAATATACCACAGAAGCCAGTGCGACACAGGCAAACAATAATAGTCAAACCAGCTCAAATTCCGGTTCAAATTCTGGCTCAAACAAGACTACTGGCAAGGCAAACGGTGGCTCATCGTCAGGTAAAACCACCAAGTCGTCAAACACCACTGCACCAAAACAAGATAGTGCATCACAGGATTTGGGGTATACAAAGGTTAATAACTATACAATGACCTTTGAAAACACAAACGGAGGAACTACAACTCTTACAAGAGACCCGAGTAATCAGTACATCAGCAAGACCCTTTCAATGCTTTCGAGTAATTTGGGAGAAACGGCAAGGGCAGACCAATTGATGTGTATTACTGATACAACACAAAGCTTTTCAATTATATACGTTTTTTCAGGCTCCAGTGGCAAGAATACATCAACGCTTGTGTATGTATTGTGCCTTAAGCCGAATTTAACTCCGGCAGTAAGTATTCAAACAAGCTCGGGGGATGTTTATCCATTCTTCCCGTATGCAAGCAGCGGCGGAACAAATTATAATACGTATAGGCAAAAATACAAGGAGCTAATGGATTCACAGGATACATCCTTGTATCAAACTGTAAGAGAACAGTATTCGGCACCATTCAACGATTCAAACGTGAAAACATTCTTGTCATGGTAAGTAAAATATAGTAGAATAATTCTATATTATTTTTGATATTAATGAGTCAATAGGGGGTTCATTTTAATGGGCGATAACAAACTTTTAAAAATTGGAGTTTTAGCAGCTGCAACTGCGGCGACTGCTGCCGGCTCAATTTTTCTTGCGGACAATAATCTAAAAAAGCTAATAAAAGATATGGTGAATTCTGAACCGACTAAGCTTCGTAAGGCTGAAAAAGATAACGTTGCTGAAAGTTATAAGCAGGAGTCTGTAATCAGAGAGCCTTCAACGCAGGAACAAGACATTTTGCCAAATATAGATATAAACGATGTTGCAAATGTTATTAACAATGCAAATATCGAGCAGGTTGTAAATCAGGCTAATGCTGAACCAATTGTTGTAGAGAGTCCTGTTGTTGAGCAGACTGCTGAAAATTATGCAGAGCCTATTTCTGAGAGTATTCCTGAAGTTGAACAGTTTGCCAATAATTATGCAAACGATATATCAAACCCGTTTTGTCAACAGGAAGAGCCTGTTCCTCAAGTTCCAACTTTGGAATTTGAACAGCCACTGAACGTTGAAGAACCTCAAATAATCGAACCTCAAGTTGAAGAACCTCAAAATTGTGTTGCAGAAGAGGACGATATTGACTTTATGCCAAGTCTTCCTTATATTGCAGGTAAACTTGAAACTTTGTACGAGGAAGATATGATAGACAAGCCTGAACAAGCACCTGTACAGCCTGTAAAAGCTTCGGAACCTGAGATTGTTTTTGAGTCTATGGACGAAGTGGACAATAGCAGTAGCAATCCCTTCTTTAGCTTGGACACTACAACACAGGGACAAAAAGCACCGGAACAAGCTCCTGTACTCAATGAAAATATAGTTGCAGAACCCGTTGAAGAGAAACAGGTTCAGGCATCAAGCTCAAACCCGTTCTTTGACCCGTCTCTTATTAACAACTCCAATATAGATGCTAATAATTATCAGGATGATATAATGGTAACAAGACCTGCAACAGATGAGCCTGTTGTCGCCTATGTTCCACAGGAAGAACCCTTACAAGAAGAATCTTCGGTAGTTGTAAGTGGACCATATATAGCTCAGGAGGAGATTCCTTCTCAGCCCTCATTTGTTCCTGAGGAGACTTCGGTAAACCTTCCAAACCCAGCAGAAGCACAGCAAGAGCAGTATGGACAACCTGTTTTGTTTAATGAGCCTGTTCAGACAGGAAGAAATAAGGTTATTGGAAATAGTTTTGTTTCAGATGAAGCAGATAATGTAATGATTAATCTTGTTGTAAATCAGTTCCCGGCAGTTCCTAAAAGCCGACTTGTTGCAATGAAAGCACAAGATGGTTCGGGAATCGTCTTTGAGTTTGCAGATGAAAGTGTTAGAAATGAAAATACATTAACAAATGTTTATTCAATAACTTTAAATGGCGATGTATTTCTTCCTCGAGCAGAGGAAAGATTGGGAGCAATAAATTTTGGCAAATCATTTATTACAGATATGCCAGAGTTTAGAGATTTTCTTCAAAAATAAACATTTATAAACAATCAAAAGCCTCTACATTTTGTAGAGGCTTTTTTATAATACGATAAATAATGTTTTAACTATATTTTTGTTAGAATTGAACTTTTAAAATTATTCAAAAACCGAGTAACAAAGTGGAGGATTTCCACCGCTTTTCCAAACAATTTGATTTCTTCCACGGTCTTTAGCGATATATAGATTATTGTCTGCTTTTTCAATAATGGAATCAGAGTTAAGAACCAAATCATACCCGCAGACTCCACCACTGACGGTTACACGTTCTTTAAGTTTGTCGCTTAGAACTGTACTCTCGAGCTTTGCTCTGATTTGTTCTGCACGACGATAGGTGCAAAGCTCATCACTTGTAGGAAGAACAATTATAAACTCTTCTCCGCCGTATCGAGCAACAACATCATTATGCCTCATACTGGATTTCAACACATTTGCAAATGATTTAAGAACCTCATCGCCAACAACGTGTCCATAGGTATCATTAACTCTTTTGAAATGGTCTAAGTCAAACATTATAATAGAAAAGGTATTTAAATCTCCATCGTTAACCTTCTCAATACAATCGTCAAGATAAGACATTAAATATCGCCTGTTGTATGCCCCTGTAAGAGCATCGTGAGTTGTTAAATCCTCTAACTTTCCAACAAGGCTTTGAACTTGGTTTCGCTCATATTCAAATGCAACAACCATACATCTTAATGTTGCACCTAAGGCAAGACCTGTAATGATGCTTCCGAGTGCTGTTGCAACAAAACGTTCATTTTGAACCACCATAAAGAATGAATCGAACTTAGGATAAAAATATGAAATGCCAAAGGTTAAAAGGTAAACAACAGTTTCGATTGGAAGAATTATCATCAGCTGTTTTTTGCTTAGATTAAGGATAGAGAAAACAATTCCTAAGATAAAGTATATTGCAACAGAGCTGTGAATTCCACCACACGTTACGTATAACAGTGGCAGGAATACCACGTTTATCATAAGACAGAAAATAACTATTATTTTCTCTTTGCCTTTGGCTGAATTGCTTTTGTTAAATATTATAGTGATTACGATTGAAAATAAGCTTGCGATTAAATAAATCATTCTTGCATATGGAGAGAATGGATATGTGTATGAAAAAATGAAGTTAGCCACAAAAACCACAAGAAAACATAAGGCGGTCAGGTTAAAAAACTTAAGATGTATTGAAGCACTTGAACTCAATAAATCATAGAAATTTTGTTTTAGTTTACCTTTCAAGATGAGTTACCTCCAGTTACAGCATAAAAAGTTAATCGGCACACACACGATTTCTGCCCGTTTCTTTTGCTGTATATAAATTATCATCAGCGTCTTCAATGAATTTTTCACAAGTGTAACCACTGGTGTATGAGGCAACACCAAGACTGATTGTAACATTGCCCTCTATTTCTGGACTTAAAATGGCGCTTTCAACAGAAGCTCTTATTTCCTCGGCACGGTCCGTAGCGATGTTTTTATCGGCACCGGGAAGTATAAGCAAAAACTCTTCTCCACCATAACGAGAAACAATATCTGCATCTCTACATTTTTGCTTTAATATTTTTGAAAGATTAATTAAAACTTCATCACCTATGAGATGTCCATAAGTGTCGTTTAATCTTTTAAATTTATCTATATCAATCATAATGATTGATAAACTGCGTTCGCTTTCCCAAGAGTTATTTATTTCACTTTGAAGATATTCCATCATAAAACGTCTGTTGTATGTTGTTGTCAAAGGGTCTTTTACGGACATATCTTTTAACTTACTTGCTAAATTGTTAACCGCAGCTCTTTCTTGGCTACACTGCCTAAACACACCTTTTGCAATTAGTCCTACGGCAATGGCGACCATAATTGCATTTGAGCTGATAGCCATAAACTCAGAGGTTTGGTTGGGCAATTCTATTACGTACTGAGGCTTATAGTAAGAAAATACAATTATGCAAAGAGACCAAACGGCATCAAGAACCGCAAGGATAATACCTGTTTTTCCTTTGACGATAAACATTGTAAGAGCAATGCCCATTGCAAAATAGCTTGGAATACCACAATTTATTCCTCCGCCGGTCAAGTACATAAGAGGCAGAATTATAAAATCCATAAATATAAATCCACCAATCATTATACCGCTATGATTCTTATTTGAACGATTTGCCAAAAGAAACATTGCGGGTAAAAACAGAGCAAACACAAGTGCGATTGAAATAGCATATTTTGAGGAGCCAAGAATTACGCAGGCAAGAACACCGGCAAGCTCGGCGAAAAATCCAAGTGAGAATACAATGTTAAAGAATCTTACCTGAATAGGAAGGGAGTCTGAAAAATATCGGTCATAGAATATATGGAACTTACCGACTTTTGGTTGAGTTTCTTTTTCGTTGGTGTTATTCAAGATTTTCACCTCTTCTTTAACATTTGCAATAAAGTGTTAATTGCTACCGTCTTTTAGCATACAACATTTTTTATATTTCTTGCCACTTCCACAAGGACAAGGGTCGTTTGGACCGATACGTTGACCCTTTTTGATTGGCTTTTTAGGCTCTGAATCATCTCCGCCACCGCTTGTGCCGGTAACCTTTGCAACCTGCTGACGCTTAATGTCCTCATTCTTTTTAACAACGACAGTAAACATTTGCATAACGGTGTTTTCACGAATGGAAGCGGTCATTTCATCAAACATATCATAACTTTCGAATTTAAACATAACAACCGGGTCTTTTTGAGCATAGGCACGAAGCCCGATTCCACGCTTAAGTTCTTCCATTGCATCAATGTGGTCCATCCAGAATGTATCAACATTACGCAAGAGTATCATACGCTCAAGGTCTCTTGTAATCTCGGATGTAAACTGTTCTTCACGCTCATCATATTTCTTATGACCACGCTCAATAAGTGTTTCTTTTATTTCATCTCTTGACATTTTTTCTTTGAAGTCATCAGGAGTTGTAAGCCAGCCCATAAACTTGTCTCTAAGACTTTCAAGATTCCAGTCGTCATAGCTTGAATCGGCTGCACAGTAAGTGTCTACGGTAGCTTCGACGGTTTCATCAAACATCTTGAGAATAGCAGGTTTGAGGTCCATATCGTCAAGAACCTGATTACGTTGGTTGTATATAAGCTCTCTTTGACGATTCATTACATCGTCATATTGAAGAACGTGCTTACGTGTTGAATAGTTTTGAGATTCAACCTTCTTTTGAGCACTTTCAATAGTGTTTGAAAGAATCTTCATCTCAATAGGCATATCCTCGTCAACATTGAGGGTTTCCATAATTCTGGACATTCTTTCTCCACCGAACAAACGGAGCAAATCATCTTCCATAGACATATAAAAACGGCTTTCTCCTGGGTCTCCTTGACGTCCGGAACGACCACGCAACTGATTGTCGATACGTCTTGACTCGTGTCTTTCTGTACCGATGATAAACAAACCGCCGGCATCACAAACCTTAACAGCCTCGTCTGCGATTTCATCCTTAAACTTTGCAACAAGTGAAGCAAATTCCTCACGAGCTTTTAATATATCCTCATTATCGGTGTCGGCATATCCCATTGCCTCTGCAATAGTCTCGTCGGAAAATCCCTTTTTACGAAGCTGAGATTTTGCAAGGAATTCAGGGTTACCACCGAGCATAATATCGGTTCCACGACCTGCCATATTTGTAGCAATTGTAATGGAATTGAATTTACCTGCCTGAGCAATTATTTCTGCTTCACGTTCGTGGTTTTTAGCATTCAAAACTTCGTGCTTTAGACCACGCTTTTTAAGCATTTTGCTAAGCAATTCAGATTTTTCAATGGAAATGGTACCGACAAGAACAGGCTGTCCTTTTTTGCTACACTCCTCGATTTGGTCGATAACTGCATTAAACTTTGCCTTTTCTGTTTTATAAACTGTATCTGAATGGTCATCCCTAATCATTGGCTTGTTTGTAGGAATTTCAACAGGGAAAAGATTGTAAATTTCAGAGAATTCATCAGCCTCTGTCATTGCAGTACCGGTCATACCTGCAAGCTTTTCATAAAGTCTGAAGTAGTTTTGGAAGGTGATTGTTGCAAGGGTTTTGCTTTCACGACGAACGCTAACGCCTTCCTTTGCTTCAATAGCCTGGTGAAGACCTTCATTGTATCTTCTTCCTATCATAATACGGCCTGTAAATTCATCAACGATGAGAACCTCACCGTCTTTAACAACATAGTCAATATCACGGGTCATAACACCGTGAGCCTTGATTGCCTGGTTTATGTGGTGATATAATTCAGAGTTTTCTGCATCCATAAGGTTTTCAACGTTAAAGTAGGATTCAGCTTTTGCAACACCTGCTTGAGTAAGTGTTGCAGTCTTTGCCTTCTCATCAACAATGTAATCTCCGTCGCCCTTGTCTTCATACTCTTCTTTTTGGTTAAGCTCGGCAACCTTAGCCATTTTAAGACCCTTTACAAACTTGTCTGCAACCTTGTAAAGCTCAGTTGACTGAGAACCCATACCGGATATAATAAGAGGGGTTCTTGCTTCATCAATAAGTATTGAGTCAACCTCATCGACAATGGCATAAAAATGAGGACGCTGAACCTTGTCCGACTTGTACTGAACCATATTATCTCTAAGGTAGTCAAATCCAAATTCATTGTTTGTTCCGTATGTTATGTCGGCAGCATAAGCGGCACGTTTTTCCTCAGTGTCCATTCCATTGACAACAAGTCCAACGGTAAGACCTAAGAAACGAAAAACCTTGCCCATCCATTCGGAGTCTCTTCGAGCAAGATAGTCGTTTACTGTAACGATATGAACGCCTTTGCCGGAAAGTGCATTTAGGTATGCAGGTAAGGTTGCAACAAGAGTTTTACCTTCACCGGTTTTCATTTCGGCAATACCGCAATTGTGAAGAACAATGCCTCCGACAACCTGAACAGGATAATGCTTCATATTGAGAACTCTGTCTGATGCTTCACGGCAAGCTGCAAAAGCCTCCGGCAAAATATCATCAAGAGTTTCTCCTGCTTCAAGACGAGCTTTGAGCTTTGGAGTAGTCTCCTTTAGCTCTTCGTCTGACATATTTTTAAATTTGTCCTCAAGAGCAAGAACAGAATCTGAAATCGGTTTGATTTTTTTGATTTCCTTGGCAGAGGTATCGCCAAATATTTTAGAAAAAAGTCCCATTGCTTTTTAACTCCTTAAAATGTATGATTAAGAATATAATATTAATATACAGTTTTATAACAATATACCACGAAACATTATAACATAATTTAAAAGAGAAAAACAGCATAAATTGTTAATATTAGTGTAATTTATTTTTACAAAACCGAAACAATATTTTCCTTGCGTTTAATGAGAATTTATATTATAATGTTTATGCTAAATCAGCTTATAGACAGAGCGAGTTTTTATTTGGCCATACGGCGTGTGGGTCCTGTGCGACGGGGTACCGTGAATCATGTCAGGCGGGGAACCGAGCAGCATTAAGCGGCCAGCACTGTGCGCCACAGTCCGCCTGCTCGCTGTATGACCAAGTAAAAACAACCTCTGTTTTTATTTTTGCATTTTTTATTTTAATTTTTGGGAGGTGTTGTTAGTGTATCAGGCACTTTATCGTAAATGGAGACCACAGGCTTTTTCTGACGTTGTAGGTCAGCCGCATATAACAACAACTCTTATGAATGAGATAAGAGAGCAAAGGCATTCCCATGCCTATTTGTTTACAGGCTCAAGAGGAACCGGAAAAACAACCTGTGCAAAAATATTTGCAAAGGCAGTAAACTGTCAAAATCCGCAAAACGGAGACCCGTGCAATGAGTGCGATACCTGTAAGGGGATTGACAATGGCTCAATAATGGACGTTATAGAAATTGACGCAGCGAGCAATAACGGCGTTGACAATATCCGTGATTTGAGAGAGGAAGTAAATTTTACTCCGGTAAGCTCTAAATACAGAGTGTATATTATCGACGAGGTTCATATGCTTTCGATTGGTGCGTTTAATGCACTTTTAAAAACACTTGAAGAACCTCCGGAGCACGTTATATTTATTCTTGCAACAACAGAAGTGCATAAATTACCTGCTACCATATTATCACGTTGCCAGCGTTTTGATTTTCACCGTATTCCGCCCGAAGATATAGCAAAACGTCTTTGCTATATTGCAAGCAAGGAGGGTACAACGCTTTCTGATGATGCCGCAGTCCTCATTGCAAGGCTTTCAGACGGTGCGTTGCGTGATGCACTTTCGATACTTGACCAGTGTACCGTAAAGAGCAAAGGCATAACTCTTGAAATCGTTAACGAAGTCGTCGGTCTTGCAGGCAGTGATTATTTGTTTTCGCTTTCCAAAGCTATGAATGAAAAAGACAGTGCCAAGGCACTTGAAACAATAAATTATCTTCACAATAATTCCTGCGATATGGAAAGGCTTTGTGATGAACTTATAAATCATTTCAGAAATCTTATGATTGTAAAGACAGTATCTAAGCCACAAAATCTTATTGTATGTACTGACTCTGAGCTTGAAGCACTAAAACAGTCTGCAACAGATTTTGATATGGACAGTATTCTTTATGCCATCGATGTTTTAGGACAGGCACTTTCAAATCTACGCAAGGGTCTTAACCGTCGTGTGGAAATGGAAATGACAATGATAAAATTGTGTTCGCCACAGGGCTTAGACAATGCATCTCTTGCAATGAGAGTTAAAACACTCGAAAATGCAATTGCAAACGGTGCAGAGTATGTTCCTCCAAAGGCAGAACCGTTACCAAGCGTTTCAAAACCGCCTGTACCAAAGCCTGAGTCGATAGCATATACAAGCGAACAGCCGTTAAATGAGAATGTACCTGCAATGCAATCATCTTTTTCTCAACAGGATTTACCGTTTGATGTTCAAGATGAGCCACAACCTGTTATTCCATTTGATGTTGAGCCGGAAACAATTCCGTTTCCCGAGGATATAAACGAACCCCCTGCAATGCAACAACCGGAGGTCAAAGAGCCGATTGTCAATGTTCAAAATGTGGAGCAAAGCAATACTCCTGTTCAATCTACGAACGATAACTCACAGACTTTTAAACAGGAACATCCTCTTTCCACATCGTCAAATACTAAAGACGGAGAAATTGACCCTCAAAAATGGCTTGCGGTTATTCGTGAAGCTACTAAGACGGATAAAGGGCTTATAGGAGCAATTAACAATTCAATAGCTTATAAAAACGGAGACGTTATTGTTATAAGAACAGATAATATTTTATTTAAAATATTTATGGAAAATCCATATCATTCGGGTGCTGTAAAGCAGGCAATAAGAACTGTTTTAGGACAGGATTTTAAAATAACTCTTGATGACGGAGAGGTAAAAAAGACCGAACCTAATAAGCCGGTAGACCCGCTTGAAAATCTTATTGACCACGCTAAAACACTTGATTTTAATTTTAAAATAGAGGAGTAGTTATATATGAAAGCAAGAATTCCAAACGCCGGTGGCGGCGGAAATATGATGAAACAGGTTCAGAAAATGCAGGAGGATATGGCACGTATTCAGTCAGAGGTTGAAGCTGCTGAATATACGGCTTGTGCAGGCGGAGGAGCAGTTGAAGTAAGCGTAAATGGTTCTCACGAAGTAACAAGCATAAAAATTAAACCTGAGGTTGTTGACCCTGAAGATGTTGAAATGCTTGAAGATTTGCTTATGGCATCAATGAATGAAGCTATGAGAAAGGCAAGTGAAACAATGGAGAGAGAAATGGGCAAGGTAACCGGAGGACTTAATATTCCGGGAATGCCGGGCTTGTTTTAATTGAATTGCTAAGGCTTGCTAAAAGCGTTTTAAATTTGCGGAGGTAGAGATGAGTTATAATGTTGCAGCACTTTCAAGGCTGATAGAACAGTTTGAAAGAATGCCGAGCGTCGGCAGAAAAAGTGCACAGAGAATGGCTTTTTATGTGCTTAATATGCCAATAGACGAGGCAAAAGCTTTTGCAAATGCCATTGTCGATGCACACGAAAAAATTCATCAGTGCAAGGTTTGCTGTAATCTTACTCAAGACGATGTGTGCAGTGTTTGCGGTAATGATGCAAGAGATAAAAGTGTTATTTGTGTTGTTGAAGACCCTCGTGATGTTATGGCTATTGAGAGAACACACGAGTTTGATGGCACATATCACGTTTTGCACGGAGTCATTTCACCTCTTAATGGAATAGGTCCTGACCAACTTTCGATAAAGCAGTTGCTTGCAAGAATGAACAACGACGAGGTTAAGGAAGTCATAATGGCAACTAACCCTACAGTTGAAGGTGAAGCGACGGCTATGTATATTTCAAAGCTTTTAAAGCCTATGGGAGTTAAGACAACAAGGCTTGCCTATGGTGTACCTGTTGGTGCTGATTTGGAATATGCAGATGAAGTAACTCTTTCGAGAGCAATGGAGGGCAGGCGAGTTATATAGCCTGCTTTTTGCATATATATTTAATGAAAAATTTTAAATATGAATATGTAAATTAATGCTTTAGACCCTTTATTTCCCCTTGACAATAAGGCTTAATGTGATACAATCTAAATTCCAAAGTGCTGAAAGGATGTGATAGTAGTGGGAGAAAATGAACTCAAAACAGTTGCTCAAAACAAAAAAGCTTTCCACGACTATTTCGTCATTGAAAGTGCAGAGGCAGGGATTGAGCTGTTTGGAACAGAAGTAAAGTCAATAAGGCAGGGCAGAATAAATCTTAAGGATGCTTGGTGCAGTATTGATAAGGGAGAGCTCTATGTTCACGGTATGCATATAAGTCCCTATGAAAACGGAAATATCTTTAATAAAGATCCGCTTAGAGTCAGAAAGCTTCTTATGCATAAGCGTGAAATAAACAGACTTTTTGGTCTTACAAAGCAACAGGGATACACCTTGATTCCATTATCGGGATATTTTAAAAATGGAAGAGTAAAAATTCAAATAGGTCTCTGTAAGGGTAAAAAGAACTACGATAAGAGAGAGACAATAGCACAGAAAACAGCACAAAGAGATGTGCAGAGGGCTTTAAAAGAACGTCAATATTAATTCATCAATAATATGGGGATGAAAGGATTTCGACGGGGTTTTTGAGGCACGATAAGCGAGTAGCGTTGCGGACACGCTTTAAACGCCGTAGTTTAGAAATAAACGACAATAATAAAGTTTTACAAGCTGCTTAATTAGCAGCCGTTCCACCAAGGAATACTGCGGCCTTGGATGGAGCGTCGATTAGCAGTGCACGTGAATGTAGTTTTGCCTTGAACTATGTCATGACTTAAAGGCTACCGTAGGAAACAGCCTGTTGTTCGGCGGTTTTTGAGGGGAATCCTAAATGAGCAACTATACTCGTAGAAAGTCGTGTGGATGGGATTTCGGACGCGGTTTCGATTACCGCCATCTCCACCAAAAAACAGGAAGAGAATTTTTCTCTTCCTGTTTTTCTATTGTAAGTATAAATAAGAAAAACTATATAGCCTTGTTTTTGCTTTGCAATACCGCATAAAATTAAAATTTCAACCCAAACATCGGTCAAGTAAAGCACCTTTTAGTTGCCACTATCTAAACAAAAACAGGGTATAGAAAAATCTTGTTGTCTGATTTTTTTAGAGTTTTTGTAAAATTAGGAATAGTTAAAGCTGTAAAAGTATATTTTTGATTTATAAGCGATAAAAAAGTAAAAAATAGAGCCAAGTTAAATGCTTTTTAAGTTGCAGATATTTTAAAAAGCTCTCCGTAAAATAGTTCTAATTTTAATCTTTTTAATCAAATAAAGACAAA
>CAYMZO010000021.1:0-12919 GCA_964394885.1 uncultured Eubacteriales bacterium
TTCTTGAATACGTTTCGGACCGTAAAAAGCTTGGAGCAAAGACCTTGTTTGCAACCCATTATCACGAGCTGACCGAAATGGAAAATGAGCTTAACGGTGTTAAAAACTATAATATTTCATGCAAGAAGCGTGGAGATGATATAATTTTTCTTCGCCGAATTGTAAAGGGTGGAGCAGACGGAAGCTATGGTATTGAAGTTGCAAAGCTTGCTGGTGTTCCAAAGTCAGTTGTAAACAGGGCAAAAGTGATTTTGTCCGAACTTGAAGCACAAAACGGACCTGTTGTAAACAAACCTGTAAAAGACTTTGAGCCGCAGGATGATTTTCAGATTACAATAGAAAATGAAATCAACGAAGAGATAATAGATAAGCTTAAAACTATTGATGTGAATACTTTGACTCCGATTGAAGCATTGACAGTGCTTTATGACCTTGCAAAGCAGGCAAACGGTTGATTTTAAATGAATAGACTATGGAAAAAGGAGGACGTTTCGTGCCTAAAATAAATGTATTGCCTAAGCATATAGCAGAACTCATTGCGGCAGGAGAGGTTGTTGAACGTCCTGCATCTGTGGTTAAAGAGCTTTTAGAAAATTCAATTGATGCCGGTTCAACATCAATAACAATAGAGATAAAGCGTGGCGGAATAACCTATATACGAATAACAGATAATGGCTGTGGAATTGAAAAGAACGATGTTCCAAAGGCATTTTTAAGCCACGCAACAAGTAAAATTGCAACACCTGATGATTTGGCGTCTATCGGAACTCTTGGATTCAGAGGAGAAGCACTTGCATCAGTCTCGGCTGTTTCAGTAACAGAAATTATGACAAGAGCTAAAACAGAGCAGATAGGTACACGTTGCGTTATAAAGGGTTCAGAGCAAGTAGAGTTTGATGATGCCGGTTGTCCTGAAGGTACAACAATTGTCGTAAGAGATTTGTTCTATAATACTCCGGCAAGAATGAAATTTCTTAAAAAAGATGTAACAGAGGGTAATGCAGTTGCAGGAGTTGTTGACAGACTTGCACTTTCACATCCCGAAATTTCAATAAGATTTATAAGAGACGGCAAAGAAATTCTTCTTACACCCGGAGATAAAACACTTTCATCAGCAATATATTCTGTTTTTGGAAAGGATTTTTCAAACGGACTTATTTCAACAGAATATGAGTTAAACGGAATAAACGTAAGGGGATATATTTCAAAACCACTTGCAAGCCGTTCAAATCGCAGTATGCAGTTTTTCTTTTTAAACGGAAGGCTTATAAAGAGTCAAACAATAACAGCGGCAGTTGAGCAGGCTTATAAAAACTCTATAATGGTCGGAAAATTTCCTTCTTGCGTTCTTAATATTTCAGCACCTTATGAAAGTGTCGATGTAAATGTTCATCCCGCAAAAACACAAGTTAGGTTTGAAAACGAAAAAAAGATATTTGATGTGGTTTATTATGCTGTGAAAAGTTCTTTGGAAAAAAAGGATACTCCGGCTCAGGTTGATTTTTCAAAGCTAAAAAGTCAAAGTCCTTTGCCAACTCCTCAAAAGGCAGAACAAATATCCTTCCCAAAGAAGAATGAACACTTTTGGCAAACGCAAAAAGCAACCGAATTTAAAGCCAATCAGGTCTCTGAAAATAAATCCTCACAGCAAGTTTATACTAATGTTTTGTCCCAAACTGCCGTGTCGGAATATAAAACAAAAGCTGAAAATGACGAGCCTGATTTAATACAAAGAACATTTACCAAAAACGATACAGAGCCTAAAAATCAAGAGCAAAACAAACCTGTTTTTAAATCTGAAAAATTTAGTGTAGATGTTGAAAACGAAACGGAAGACAAGGCTTTTAATAATCAGGAAACAACTAAAGAGCCACAAGAAAAACCAGCTGATAAAGTCTTGGAAGAATCACAGATGTCAAGTGCTAAAGACAATGACGCAGAGATTGAGTTTAAGGTCATTGGGGAAGCATTTAAGACATACATAATAGTTGAAGTTGACAGTAAGTTGCTTATAATTGACAAACACGCAGCTCACGAAAGAATGATATTTGAAGATTTAAAAAATAAAGCAAAGATTTCAAATACTCAGTTGTTGCTTTCACCCGTAACAGTTACAGTAAGTAAGGAAGAATATTCCGTCCTTATGGAAAATAGGCAGATTTTAAGTGATGCCGGTTTTGAGGTGGATGATTTTGGAACGGGAACAATAGTGGTAAGAGAATGCCCTGTTGAACTTGGTTCACAGGATATAATCCAAACAGTACAGGAAATTGCAGGATACCTTTTATCAAGCAGAGAGCCGGTGCCTGAACAAGTTGACTGGATATATCATTCAATGGCTTGCAGGGCTGCAATTAAGGCAGGAGACAAAACAAGCAACTACGAACTTCTGCATTTCGTAAAGTCCTTGCTTTCCAACAATGCAATCAGATATTGTCCTCACGGCAGACCCGTGTTTATTGAAATGACAAAAAAGGAACTTGAAAAACAATTTGGCAGAATATAGTTTTTGTACAGGCGGTGTAAAGAGATGAATAAAATTCCTATAATTGCTGTTGTAGGGCCGACTGCATCCGGAAAAACGGCTCTTGCTGTTGAAATAGCAAAGAAATATAATGCGGAAATCGTCTCTTGTGATTCAATGCAGGTTTATAAAGGAATGGATATTGCAACCGCAAAGCCAAGTGCTGAAGAAATGCAGGAAGTTGCACACCATCTTATCAGTGTAATTCCAAGGGATAATGACTTTAGCGTTGCAGCGTATAAAGAACTTGCACAAAATGAAATTAAAAATATAGTGTCAAGAGGAAAAAATGTTGTACTTGTCGGTGGAACAGGTCTTTATGCCCAAGCACTTCTTGATAACATTGAATTTTTAGATGCTCCAAAGGATGATGAGATAAGAAAATCTCTTGAAAAAAGAGCAGAGCAGGAAGGTATACAAGCCTTGCTGGATGAGCTTGAAAAAATTGATGAGCCAACTGCTAAAAAGCTTCATCCAAATAATAAAATAAGAATAATTAGGGCACTTGAGGTGTACTATTCTTCAGGTAAAACGATGTCTGAGCAGATTGAGCTTTCAAGAATAAACCCATCTGTATATAATGTTTGCTATATAGGACTTGATTTTAAAGAAAGGCAAAATTTATATGACAGGATTAATCAAAGAGTAGATGTGATGCTGAATAGCGGACTTTTGGAAGAAACCGAGCAGTATCTAAATGAGGAACATAGAACAACTGCAAATCAGGCGATTGGATGTAAGGAAATTTCAGAGTACCTAAAAGGTAAAGTTGCACTTACAGAAGCAACTGAAAAACTTAAGATGGAAACACGAAGATATGCAAAGCGTCAGTTGACATGGTTCAGAAGAAATGAGAAAATAAACTGGATATATGTTGACAGTTTCAATACGTTTTCAGAACTTTTTAAATATGCTTGCAATGTCATAGACAGTTCGAAAATATTGGAGGGTTGATAAATTGGACAAGACCGTTTTAACAAAGAGAATATTATCAGCCGTATGTGCAATATTTTTGCTTGTCTATATAGCGTATCAGGGCTATATGATGGTTTATGAACCGGTAAAGACAAAAACTGCCTTTGAATATACGGTTTATGACACAGTTGATACAGAAATATTTGTTGTAAGAGATGAGCAGTATCTTACTAATAATTCAACTGGAACAGTTATTCCTGTTGTTGAGGATGGAAAAAGAGTTGCCAACGGAGATGAGGTGGCAATTATCTTTAACAATACTCAGTCTGCATCAAACTATATAAAAATAGAAGAGCTTGAAGAGAGCATTCAAAGATATAAAACTCTTTCAAGTCAGGCAGACAATTTTACTGCCGACTTGGATAATGTTGACAGTGAAATTACAACACGCCTTTTTTCGTATCTTGATACGATTTCAACAGGCGAATTTGATAAGATTGGCGACAGTAGTGATGCACTGCGTGATAAAATAATTACAAGACAGATGGTAACCGGTACAGTAATAGACCTTAATAAGAAGATTGCAGACCTTGAAGCCCAACTAAAAACTCTTAATCAAAATACGTCGGATTATAATAGCATTACAGCTTCACATTCGGGCTATTATATAAATCAGGTAGACGGTTTTGAGAACATTATTCCTTATAAAGATGTAAAAGATTTAACGGTAAATGAGATTGAGAACATAATAAAGGCAAAGCCTTCTCAAATCCCCTCAAATGCGATGGGTAAGCTTGTAAATAATTTTGACTGGTATATGATATGTAATGTCAAAAGCAACAGTATCGGGAATATGAGTATAGGAGATAAAATAAAGGTACTGCTTCCGTTTTCCTCGGTAAGTGAAGTAACAGCAGAGGTTGTATCTTTAAACGACACTAACTCTGATAAAACAGCGGTTATATTAAGGTGCAATTTGATGGATTCAAATCTTGCAAACCTTAGAAAAGAAAGTGCTGAACTCGTATTTAACGAATACACGGGACTAAAAGTAGACTCGTCTGCAATCAGAGTTAATAAAAAAGGTGAAAAAGGTGTTTTTGTTCAAACAGGCAATATAATTACCTTTAAAAAGGTTGAAATATTATATTCAGATAGTGATTATGTGCTTGTTGTCAATAAGAATAATTCAGACGGATATATAGACCTTTATGATAATGTTGTAGTTGAAGGAAAGGATCTTTATGATGGAAAAATCATTGGTTAATCAAAGACTTTTTGATATTGATGAGAATTTAAAGCAGATAAGAGAAAATAGTGCTTTGTCTGCACAAAAGTCCGGAAGAACATCACAGGATATTAAGCTTATGGCTGTTACAAAGACAGTTGAACCTGTATTTATAAATCATACAATAAAAAATGGGATAGATTTAATAGGTGAAAATAAGGTTCAGGAGTTAATGACAAAAAAGCCCGAACTTATGCTCGAAAATTGTGATGCTCATCTTATCGGACATTTGCAAACCAATAAGGTCAAGCAGATAATAAACGAAGTGTCAATGATTCAATCGGTTGACAGTGTACATTTGGCAAAAGAAATTTCAAAGCAGGCAGAAAAGAATAACTTAACAATGAATGTTCTTTTGGAAGTAAATATTGGAAAAGAAGAGTCAAAAACAGGATTTACAGTGGAAGAATTGAACGAAGTGTGTTGTGAAATTGCTGAACTTAATGCAATAAAAATCAAAGGATTAATGGCAATACCGCCAATTTGCGACAATATAGTAAAAAGTCAAACATTTTTTTCAAATATGCACAAACTGTTTATTGACATAAGCGACAAAAAATTAGATAATGTATGTATGGACATTTTGTCAATGGGTATGTCTGACGATTACCAATTGGCAATTAGCGAAGGCTCTAATTTAGTACGAATTGGCTCTGCACTATTTGGGGCAAGAATATACAACTGATTTTAGGAGGAAGCTATAATGGCAAACTTTTTTGACAAAGTTAAAAATATGATTGGTGTAACCGACGAAGAATACTATGACGGTTATAATGATGAAGAGGAGTTCGTATCATATAAGAACGATGAGATGGAGGAGACAAGAATGGCTCCACCTCCGGGACAAAAGGGAAATAAAGTTGTAAACATACATACCACAGCTCAGCTTCAGGTCGTTTTGGCAAAGCCGGAGCGTTTTGACGATGCAAGTGCGGTGGCAGATCACCTTAACGAAAGACGTACAGTTGTACTTAACCTTGAGTCGGCAAACAGAGATGTTGCACGCAGACTCGTTGATTTCTTAAGTGGCGTTGCTTATGCAAACGGTGGACAGATTAAAAGGGTTGCAAACAGCACTTTTATTATCACACCGTATAATGTTGACGTTATGGGCGATTTGCTTGATGAGCTTGAAAGTAGTGGGATGTTCTTTCAATAATTTCTAAAATCAAATTGGCACACCCATCAGGATGTGCCAAATTTTATAAACAAAGCAATATGATAATATATAGTAGCGTTTTCTTCAGAAGGAGTGAAGTACAGTGTTAACACCAACACAACTTAAAAATTATGACTTTCAGTCAGTCGGCAGAAATGCGTACAAAGCAACAGATGTTGATACATATATGTCTGAAATTTGTGAATCATACGAGCAGATGTTTCGTGAAAATGGAGAACTCGTAAAAAAGCTTAGTCTTCTTGCCGATAAGCTTGCAGAGTACAAGAGCGATTCTGACAATATTCGTAATGCTTTGCTCACTGCAGAAAGAATGAAGGAAAAGATTGTTCAAGAGGCAGAAGAGCAGGCTAAATCAATGCTTGCTGAAGCAGAGGATAAGGTTAAAACAGCAATAGAAACCATCAATGAAAAGTCAACTGAAATTATAGAAAAGGCAAATGATGGTGCAGAGCAAATTGTATATGACGCCCAGACAAAGGCTGACGATATTATGAGAGTTGCTCAGGAAAATTCTACAAAATTGCTTTCAAAAGCTCAAGCAATTTATGATGAACAAATGGGAACATTAAGAGTAGATGCAGAAAGAGAGTCAATTGCTTTAGCTCAGCTTAAAGAAAGTGCAACTCAACTTCGTGCAACTTTAACTTCTCTTTATTCAAAGCATCTTGCACTAATAGAGGAAATACCTACTTTTGATGATGAGGTTGAACCCGAAGAATCAGAAGAACAATTTGATATTGAGTTTGCACCGGATGATGAGGTCGAAAAAACTCTTGCAGATTTCTTTGATAATGATGACACATCAGATGATTTTGAAGACATAGACAGTAAGAGCGAATCTGAAATTGATAAATATGTTTTGACTGAAGATGAAGAAGTAGATACTGAAATTTCATCTGCAGTTAATGATGACATCTCCGAATATGCTCAGGAAGATGATGAAGAAAAGGAAGCTGACCCAAATTTAGAATATGTACCTCTTGATTATATTAATGAATCTGAGAAAGAAGATGACTTTGATGATCAAAGCGATAAAGGAGAATATCAAGGCGGATTTGAAGAAGAATATCAAGAAGAAGAGGAAAAAAAATATGATGAAAATGGTCAATCATATTTTGACGAAGATATAAAGAATTTTAGCGTTGACGTTGAAAATCTTTATTCAGAAGATGATGACGATGATGTTATGACTCTTAAAAACTTCTTTAAAGAAAAACAAGAAAACTAATTTTTTAGGGGTTGACTAAATGGCAGGAGCAATTTCCGCTTTAGTAACTGTCTTGCTTGTTGTTGCCGACCAAGTTATTAAGTTCTTTGTGGATAAAGGGCTTAAACCAATTGGCACAGTTGATTTTATTCCGCAATTCGTTCGTTTTAGATATGTTGAAAATACCGGTGCAGCTTTTGGAATTTTTTCTGAAAGAACAGGATTTTTAATAGCTATAACACTTGTTGTAATGGTACTTGGACTTTATATTTTATTTGCACATAAGCTCAGCAATAAAGTTCAGTATTCCGGAGCAGTACTTATTCTTTCGGGTGGAATTGGCAACTTGATTGACAGAATTGTAAGGCATTATGTTATAGATTATATTGAGTTTACATTTGTTGATTTTGCAGTGTTTAACTTTGCAGATATTTTAATAACTATTGGGGCAATATTGTTGATTGCAAGCTTGCTAAAAGAACTTATCGACGAGTCTAAAAGTAAAAAATTGCAGGAGGAAAAAGATGTCTGACTCATTAAAACTCAATGTTTCACAGGACCTTGAGAATGAGAGAATAGATAAGCTGATTGTAATGCAGTTTTCAGAGCTTACTCGTAATACTGTTCAAAAATTAATAGAAGAAAGTAAAGTTACGGTCAATGGTAATCCGGTTAATAAAAATTATAAAGTAAAAAAAGGCGAGGATATAGAGGTCGTGGTGCCGGAACCTCAGCAGCTTGAGGTCGTAGCACAGGATATACCTCTCGACATACGGTTTGAGGACGATGATTTGCTCGTTGTCAACAAACCTAAAGGTATGGTTGTTCATCCTGCGGCAGGGAATTTGAACAATACGTTGGTCAATGCCCTGCTTTTTCATTGCAAAGGTAATTTATCAACTATAAACGGAGAAATCAGACCTGGAATTGTTCATAGAATTGATAAGGATACCAGTGGTTTGCTGATAGTTGCAAAAAATGATATTTCTCATAAAAATCTTGCAGAGCAAATTAAAGAACACTCTTTTACAAGAGAATACAGAGCGGTTGTACACGGAAATCTAAAACAAGATACGGGCACAATTAATGAGCCGATAGGAAGAAGTAAAAGCGACAGAAAGAAAATGTCGGTAACCGCTGAAAATTCAAGGCAAGCAATTACCCATTATGAAGTAATAGAGAGATTTAATGGGTATACTTATATTAAAGTTAGGCTTGAAACCGGAAGAACTCATCAAATAAGAGTTCATATGGCATATATAGGTCATCCTGTTGCAGGGGATTTAGTATATGGTCCTAAAAATACTCCGACCGAGCTTAAAGGACAGTGCCTGCACGCAGGTCTTATTGGGTTTATTCATCCTGTTTCAGGTGAATATATAGAAATAAAAAGTGAACTTCCGGAATATTTTGAGAAGTTCCTAAACAAGCTTAGAAATAAGTAGATTTGTTATTTTAGGAGGAGCTATGAATTCAGATTTAAAAAGGCAATTGCAAATCAATGCCTGTAAAGTAAGAATGGGAGTAGTAGAAGCAACAAATGCTGCTCAATCCGGTCATCCGGGTGGATCACTTTCCATAACAGACATTTTAACATACCTTTATTTTGCAGAGATGAATATAAATCCGCAGGAACCTAAAATGCCTGGCAGGGATCGTTTTGTCTTGTCAAAGGGCCATACTGCACCTGCATTGTATAGTGTTTTAGCACTTCGTGGATATTTTCCTGTTGAAGAGCTAAAAACCCTTAGAAAGGCAAATTCAAAGCTTCAGGGACATCCAAGTATGCATATGACTCCCGGAGTTGATATGAGTACAGGTTCGCTGGGACAGGGAATATCTGTTGCAGTTGGAATGGCACTCGGTGCAAAGATTTCAAATAAAGATTACAGAGTTTATACTGCTCTTGGAGATGGCGAAATTCAAGAAGGACAAGTATGGGAAGCATCAATGTTTGCTGCTGCAAAAGGTCTTGATAATCTTGTCGCTGTAATAGATAATAACAATCTTCAAATTGATGGAACAATCGAAGAGGTTAATTCTCCTTATCCTATTCCGGAAAAGTTTAAAGCTTTCGGATGGAATGTAATCGAAATAGATGGTCATGATTTTGATAGCATTGAAGCTGCTTTTAAAAAGGCAAGAGAGACTAAAGGAAAGCCAACAGCTATTATAAGCAAAAGCGTTAAAGGAAAGGGCATTTCCTTTATGGAGAATAACGGTGCATGGCATGGAAAGGCAACAAATGCTGAACAGTATGAGCAGGCAATGCAAGAGCTAAAAAATACACTTTCAGAGTTGGAGGCATAAAAATGGCAGAAGTAATAAAGGCAGCAACTCGAGACGGATACGGAAATGGTCTGCTTAAACTTGGAAAGACAAATGATAAGGTTATTGTAATGGATGCAGATTTGGCAGGGGCTACAAAGACAGGCGTATTTAAAAAAGAGTACCCTGAAAGATTTTTTGATGCAGGAATTGCAGAGGGCAATCTAATGGGCGTTGCAGCAGGACTTTCTCTTTCTGGATACACAGTTTTTGCAAGCTCGTTTGCAATGTTTGCAGCAGGAAGAGCTTTTGAGCAAATCAGAAATTCTATTGGATACCCACATCTAAATGTAAAAATAGCGGCAACTCACGCTGGAATTTCAGTTGGAGAAGATGGTGCAAGCCATCAGTGCTGTGAAGATATAGCTCTTATGAGAACAATACCCGGAATGGTAGTTATAAGCCCTGCTGATGATGTTGAGGCAACAGCAGCAACAATTGCAGTGGCAGAGTATGAAGGACCTGTATATATAAGATACGGACGTCTTGCCGTTCCAAGACTGTTTGATGAAGAGACATATAAATTTGAATGGGGCAAAGGAAA
Organism: uncultured Eubacteriales bacterium; assembly: GCA_964394885.1. GTDB lineage: Bacteria > Bacillota > Clostridia > Oscillospirales > Acutalibacteraceae > RZYX01. The sequence continues at coordinate 9,987 of CAYMZO010000021.1, forward strand.
GATGCTCCGTGACGGAACAGATGTAACAATAGTTGCAACAGGTCTTATGGTTCACGAGGCACTTACAGCAGCCGAAAGACTTTCGGTAGAAGGAATATCTGCAAGAGTAATTAATATTCACACAATTAAGCCACTTGATAAAGAAATTATAATGAATGCAGCATACGAAACAGGAGCCATTGTAACTGCAGAAGAGCATAATGTTATCGGTGGACTCGGCGGAGCAGTTAGTGAGCTTGTTTGTGAAAATCATCCTGTGCCAGTGCTTAAGGTTGGAGTTGAGGATACTTTTGGTCGCTCAGGTCCTGCAAAAGAACTTTTAGATATTTATGGGCTTAATTGTAACAGTATTATGGAAAAGGCCAAGCAGGCAATAGCATTTAAAATAGTGCCTCAAATAAAAGATTAATTTTAAATTAATCGATTTAATATAATTATTAAAATTAATGAAACTAAAAACCACCAGTTTAACTGGTGGTTTTTATATGAAAATATAAAGAACAGGCAACAATACTTTCAATATCTGTTTTTTAAAATTAATAAGTTTAAATGACTTGATTTTATTTTTTACTTATTATATAATCATTTAGTCAATTAAATAAAAACGGGGTGTGGCGAAGTTTGGTATCGCGCTTGGTTCGGGACCAAGAGGCCTCGAGTTCGAATCTCGACACTCCGACCAACTAAAAAGCCTGATACTACGTTGCTTTTAACGTGTATCAGGCTTTTTGTATTTTTTACATTTGACTTGCACTTTTTATTTTCTAAATACTCGTCTAAGCTTCCAATGCTTTTGCTCTTTAGTTCATTATCAAGGTGAGTGTAAATTGATAGAGTGGTATTTATGTCTGCGTGTCCTAAAAAATACTGTGCAGACTTTTCATCAACTCCGGCTCCAAACAAGACAGTAGCATACGCATGCCTCAGTTGATGAGGTGTGACTTTTATTTCAGCTCTTTTACACAATAGTTGTCCCAGCGTGTTCTGAATTGAGATGGGGTATAAGGAGTCTTGCAATCGAATGCAAAAATATAGTAATCTGCTTTTGCCTTAATCTTTTTCTTGTATTCTATCAAAATATTGCACAGGGAATCCAGCAAGAAGATTTCACGCACTCCTGCGGATTGTTTTTGTTCTGTGATGCAAAACGGCCTTGTTGTCTTCATACGAGATAATTTTGGACACGGATATTGCCATTGTTTTAAAGTTGATGTCTTTCCACTGCATTGCAAGTGCTTCACCACGCCTGCAACCTGTAAATAGCAGAAAGTATGGCAACAGACCAAACTCGGAATTAACATTTGCGATTATAGTTTTAATCTCTTTATCAGTTGGCAAGCTTCTTTTTGTTGAAGGAAGATTTTTTGGAAGGGTAACCGATTGAACAGGGTTGTGCAAATCCTGAATTTTCATTTCAACAATGCCATAGTTAAATATCTGGTTTAAAACTGTCTTTTGCGTTTTAACAACCTTTGCAGAATAGCCCTTTGCCTTTAGGTCTTCAAGCAAATCTTTAATATCAATCGGTTGGATTTCAGTTATCTTTATTTTCTCAAACTCTTTTATGGCGGTTTTAAATGCAGGATTATAGCAGACTTGAGTTCCGTATGAAATTGTTTTAAAGTGGTCCTCTTTCCAGTTCTCAGCAACATCTTTGAAATAAGGATTGTTGGCCAACGCACATTGCTCTAAATATTTTTTAATGTTACTTGCAAGTTCAAGCTGGTCATAGCCATAAATAGATTTTCTAACCTCAACACCATCTATAACGACTTTAATCTTTTTTTCAAGTCTGCCATCAGTTCTTGCTGATTTTGATTTCCTTGCCATAATTAACCCTCCAATTGATAAAAAAGGGCGCAAAGTGCCCCGTATGTATTTGACATACGAGGGCAGAAAAGATTATAATAATAGTGCATTTTAGAACGATGCAGTGCCCTCGTGGTACGTTCGCCTTATCCTGTTGGTAGCAGGGTAGGGCGTTTTTTATTTTTATTTAAATAAGTCAAATATGCTGAATGATGTTTTGCTATAAACTTTATTGTATAAAGCCTTTTTAGGGTCTCTTACAACACCCATTCCTTTTTTACCATAGAAAGGATTAACTGCACTTTTTACAGCACGCTTAGCTCTTCCGGTAGTACGGGCTTTAAGCATCTTTTTTGGAGAGGGTGTTCTTAAACCGAATTTCATATAATCACTCCATTACTATAAATAATTTAAAGCATTAATAGTTTTTAAGTAACCTCAAAGTATTTAGTTATTGTGTTTCCTCCACCTGCAATACAGATTTTATAAGTTCCTGGTTTAGTTCTTGCTCCGACTTCCCATGTCCAAGAAACATTGCCATTGCCATCCGACTTTTTGGGCTCTAACCCATCAGCTTTTGAAGCACCTGAACTATAATATACACTTATACTATAATCAGTATTTGGTAAACCTTTTATTGATACATAAGCATGTTCTCCAGCCTTAACAACAGATGAAATATCTACAATTGAAATATTACTATTGTTAACAGGCTTAGTCGTAGCATTGGTGGTTGTTATAGTTGTGGTGGTCTTAGTTGTAATTGCTTTAGTAGTTATAGGTTTGGTGGTTGATTCTTCAGTAGTTTGTTTAGTAGTTGAAATTGATGAGTTTTTTTGAGGTGTACCTGAACTTTTCTTTTCTGGTGTTTGTTTAGGACTGGAAATAGCAAGAGCAATTACGAATACAATAAAAAATGCTCCTAATCCTATTAACGAATTTTTTAACTTTTTCTTTTTAATTAAAGAATATATGAGCCAAATGATACAACCCATAAACCCTAAGACGCTAACTAAGCCTAAAAAAGCGCTCATTTTTTTACCATCTCCCTAATTTTTTATTTTTTCTTCAGCAAATCTCTTTTTTTACAAATTATAAATTTGCGTATTTACAATATATCACAT
>CAYMZO010000022.1:0-12408 GCA_964394885.1 uncultured Eubacteriales bacterium
ATTTTAAACCTTGTGATATTACCATAAAATAATATTATTTGTCAATATATATTAATGTACATAGCAAGAAAAAAACAGCGACTCTTTACTTAGAGTCGCTGTTTTAAAATAAGAAATTATCTATTCTTATTATTAAAGATATTCATAATAGCATCCATATCATCATCATCCATTCCAAATCCGATGTTGTCGCTATTTACTGATGCAGATGAGCTGTTTGACCTGATAATATCTTCGTCGTTATCTTCCATTCCGGACTTACTGATTATATCTTCAAGATGAGCTGCCGCCTTTGAAACATTAACATTTGCTTCTGCCGCCTTTGGTGGCTTTTTAGCATTTCCGTCTTTATCCTGTCCAAAGCCAGTTGCAATAACTGTAATTTCCATCTCATCTTCCATTGTTTCATCAAAAGCAACACCCCAAATAATGTTTGCATCAGGATGAGCTGCATTTGAAATAAATGTAGAAGCCTGTTCAACTTCATCAAGACCGATGTCCGGAGATGATGTAATGCTTATAATTACACCGTGTGCACCGTCAATTGTTGTTTCAAGAAGTGGGCTTGAAACAGCTGCATTAGCTGCCTGCTCTGCCTTGTCCTTGCCACTTGCTCTGCCAACACCCATATGTGCATGACCGGCATCTTTCATAATTGCTGTTACGTCAGCAAAGTCGAGGTTAATAAATCCCGGAACTTTAATAAGCTCTGAAATGCTCTTAACACCCTGACGAAGAACATCGTCTGCTGCATCAAATGCATTGGCAAGAGTTATTTTCTGCTCTGAAAAATATTTTAAACGCTCATTTGGGATAACTACTAAACTATCAACACTTTCTGCAAGCTCATTAATACCTGCTTCAGCCTGAACCATACGGTGTTTTCCTTCAAAATCAAATGGTTTTGTAACAATACCAACTGTTAAAATACCCATTTCTTTTGCTATTGATGCTATAACAGGAGCTGCACCGGTACCGGTACCGCCACCCATTCCTGCTGTTATAAAGACCATATCGGTTCCCTTAAGAGCATCTGTAATTAAATCTCGGCTTTCTTCTGCAGATCTTTGTCCCATTTCAGGTCTTGCACCTGCACCTTGTCCTTTAGTAACCTTTTCACCGATTTGAATTTTATGGGTTGCCTGCGAATGCAAAAGAACGTGTTTATCAGTATTTATTGATATAAATTCGACTCCTCTAACATCTGAGCGAATCATACGGTTGACTGCATTTCCGCCGCCGCCACCAACACCGATGACCTTTATTTGCACTACGCTTTCAAAATCTGCTGCCATTTCGAATCCCATTTAAGCGTCCCCCTATAATATGTAAAAATGTTAATTCCAATTATACTTCTCGTATTTTAAAATCAATTAAAAATATATTATCACGCTTTATTCTAAAATTCAAGAACCTTTATTAACTAATTTCAAATATATAATAAAAAAGCGTAATCTTTAATATGTTTTTATTGATTTATTTTTTGGGTAGTTGTTGTAGATGCTACTGTTGTTGCGGTCGCAGTTGTAGCTGTGGTTGTAGCCGCAGTTGTTTCTTCCTCCGCTCTGAAATAAGCTCTGTCCTTGCTATCATTATCTGAATTAATCGACTGCAAGTCAATAACTCCTTTTTGAGTTGAGCTTCTTTCATTTTCTCTTTTTATAACCTCTGATGCAAATTTCATCTTCTTATCAAGCTCAGATGACGAACCCACCAAAACTTCTATTCTATTCTGATATGTCATTTTTATATTCAGCTTGTCCGAAACGTCTATTTTAGTTATATTATCTATCTTATTTTTCTGCATTGCTTTCATAAGAGTTAGTATTAACTCCTGTGAAGAGCTATCTTTAAACTCTAACGTCTTACCGATTTTTGCATTCTTTACTTCTCCACCCGCCAACATTATCATTGTTGGGTCAACTTCCGTAACTCCAACCTTCAGGACCTTACTGTTTTCATCTGTTATAACGTATCCGTTGCCACTTGCAATTGCACATTTTTCTTCTGTCTTAACAACCTTTAGTATTAACTCACTTGGTAGCTTACGTTTTATTTCAACCTTTCCTATGTACGGCAATTTTTCCTGTATTTTAGATACAACCTTATTGCGGTTCGTAAGGAAAAGATTGTCTCCGATTTTTATTCCGCTAACTGATATTATTTTATCATTTGAGTACGGAGTTTTGCCCTCAACAGAAATTTTCTCAATTTTGAAAAACACTGTTAAGGACAGAATTATTCCTATTAAAATTAAAAGCATAAGAGAAAACGTATAGAAAATAATCTGTTTTCTCTTCTTTATTTTTCTTCTTCTGATTGCCTGTTCACGCCTTAACTCATCTCTTGATTTTTGAGTTTGCCTTGGAACAGGCTGTCTGTTTGGAGGTCTTTTACTTCCTTGCTTTTTAACTGCCATTTATTCTACTCCTTATCTCTTCTGATATTTGCTCCTAAGAGAGTAAGATTTTTTTCAAAACCCGCATGACCTCTGTCGATATGAGAAACTCCTTCAACCTCAGTTATTCCTTTGGCAGCCAGACCTGCTACAACAAGTGCTGCACCACCCCTTAAATCTCCCGCAGTAACCGGTGCTCCATAAAGGCACGGAACACCCTCGACAACCGCCATTCTACCTTCAACTTTTATTTTAGCTCCAAGTCTTAGCAGTTCATTTACGTGCTTATATCTTGATTCAAATATATTTTCAACTATCAAAGAAGTTCCGTCGGCAACGGTAGTCATTGCCATTATCGGAGCCTGTGCATCCGTTGGAAATCCCGGATAGGGCATTGTTCTGATAGTTTTTATTCTCTTTAATCTTGGCGGTGCGATAATGGACAGTGTTCTTCCCTTAATTATTATTTCACAACCTGACTCCTCAAACATTGGAATGACAGGTCCCAAGTGTGCAGGAATAATATCATTAAGTTTGACTTTTCCGTGGGTTATTGCTCCTGCCGCCATATATGTTGTTGCAGCTATTCTATCCGGTATTACAGTATGCTCTGTGCCACCCAAAGATTTAACGCCTTCTATGACTATTGTACCTTCACCTGCACCTGAAATTCTGGCTCCACAGCCATTTAGGAAATCTGCCAAATCGCTTATTTCCGGCTCTCTTGCACAATTTATAATAGTTGTCGTTCCTTTTGCAAGGGTAGCTGCAAGTATTGCATTCTCGGTTGCTCCAACGCTTGGAAATGAAAGAATAATTTCATCTCCTATTAATCCATCAGGACACTCACATTCAAGTCGTCCTCTCTCTTCCTTTACGGTTGCACCTAATCTTTTCATTGCAAAAAGATGAAGGTCAATTGGTCTTAATCCTATCTCGCAACCGCCGGGAGTTGAAAAACCCGCCTTACCTGTTCTGGCTAAAATTGCTCCCAAAAACACAACAGACGAACGCATTTCACGCATCAAGGTGTCCGGAATGTCAGAACAATTAATATTTGAGGCATCGACTATCAAGTTATCATCTTGAAACTGAACAAAACATCCCAAGTGCCTAAGGATGTTAATTGCAGCATCAATATCAGTTAGTCTTGGACAGTTATGTATAACCGTCTGCTTTGTGGTTAAAACCGTAGCTGCAAGGATTGGCAGTGCACTGTTTTTTGCACCGTGTACGGTTATTTCTCCATTTAACCTTTTGCCACCTTCTATAATTATCTTTTCCATCATCCAACACCCTTTCGCACAACCAAAAACGGATGAATTAATCATCCTGATTTTATATTATGCGTATAGTCAGGGTGTTGTGATATTAGTCTTTAGCTATTTCTATAATTATTTTGCTAATTTGTGAAGTCGCATCTAAAACCGCCATATTTTTTGCGTTTTTCTCAATTGATTTTAGTTTTTCCGGATTATGTAGCAATCCGTTTACTTCCTGTACAAGCTTTTCTCCGGTCAAATCTTTCTCTTCGATTATTACTGCTGCATCGTTTTCAACAAGTGCCATTGCATTATGATACTGATGATTTTCGGCAACATTAGGAGAAGGAATAAGAATTGACGCTTTTCCAAGAGCCATAATTTCAGAAAGCGAACTCGCACCTGCCCTGCAAATAATTAAATCTGCCGCAGGCATACATCTATTCATATCGTCTATGTATTCTCGTATTCTAACGTTTTTCTGCTTATCAAGGTCAACTCCAAGCTCTTTGATTTGATCCGGAACCCATAGACCATACTGACCCATTGCATGAATAAATATGCAATCATTATCCTTTGCCTTTTCAGCTATAAGCTGACAAACGGCATCATTAATTGCTCTTGCACCAAGGCTACCACCCATTGACAAAATCATCGGTCTGTTATCAAGCCCAAGTTCTGATCTTGCAAAATCTCTGTCTGCATCAATCATATCCTGACGAACAGGCAATCCTGTTACAATGCAGGGATTTTTACTGGTTATATATTTTTCAGCCTGCTTTGACGTAAGCATAACTCTGTCTACTTTTTTAGCAAGTGCTTTATTTGTTACACCCGGAAAAGCATTTTGTTCGTGTATTGCGGTCGGAATTTTAAGCTTTGTAGCTTCTCTTAACACAGGTCCACTTACATAACCGCCAAACCCAACAACAACATCGGGATTAAATTCTTTTATTATATTTCTTGCCTGCTTTGACGATTTGAACATTCTAAAAACAGTTTTTATATTTCTCTTTATATTCTGAAATGAGAGTTTTCTTTGAAATCCACTTATTTCAATAGTTTTAAAGTCAAAACCTGCCGCAGGAACAAGCTTTGCCTCCATTTTATCCGCCGTACCAATAAAAAGAATTTGTGCATCTTCACGCATTTTCTTTATTTCATTTGCAACTGCGATTGCAGGATTTATATGTCCACCTGTGCCACCTGCCGCAATGATTATTTTCATTTTGTCTTCTCCTTTTATGCCTTGCTTATCCTTGAATATCTTGAAATAGACAGAACCATACCCATTTCTGTTATCAACATCAACAGCGACGTACCTCCGTAGCTAAAGAACGGCAAGCTTATTCCCGTATTTGGTATGGTATCGGTAACAACGGCAATATTAAGTGCCGCCTGTAATCCTATTTGGAACACAAGTCCCATAGCAAGAAGGGCACCAAATCTGTCTTTTGCCTTCATAGCTATTACAAATCCTCTCCATACAAGAAGTATGAATAAGATTATTATAACAGTTGCTCCAACAAAGCCAAGTTCCTCACAAACAATTGAAAAGATAAAATCGTTTTGTGGTTCGGATACGTAAAGGTGCTTTTGCTTTGAGTTTCCGAGCCCGACTCCAAAAAACCCACCCGAACCAATGGCATACAGTGCCTGATTTGTCTGCCACCTTTTTCCCATCGGGTCAAAGTCCTTATCAAGCCAAGCAGTTATACGAACAGAGGCGTGTTCAGGAAGAATGCTCGGTTTGAGTACAACAATCGAGCCGACCAAAACAACTGCAACAGCTGCAATAACAAACCATTTTTTATTAAAACCTCCAAGGAATATCATCATCATTCCCAAAAGGAAAATAAGCACTGTTCCCGAAACGTGATTTTCAAGGTATACCAATGCACACATTGAGCCAACAACCAGCAAATAGAGAAACGCATAGTTGGTTGACTTATAAATTTTTATTCTGCTATTTCTGTTTTGATTAAATCCAACAGCAAATTTTGCTGTTGAAAGCTGGCGAGTTGATATTGCCTTATAGTTTTTATCAATATTCCAAGCAAGGAACAGTATCAATGAAAGCTTTGCAACCTCAGACGGCTGAAACGAACCGAGTCCCGGAATAATAATCCACCTGTGGAAATCTTCAAAACCTGCCGGAGGTGGTAAAACCAAAACCACAAGAAGCAACAAATATGAAATCGGCAAAAGAATTAATGCAAGAGGTTTAAAATATTCATATTTTATTTTTGAAACAATAAACATTACAAAAATTCCGAACACAGCAAATATTAGCTGACGTTTAAAAAAGAATGTACTATCTCCGTTTTTATTATAATATGCGTAGGTATAGCTTGCAGAAAACAGCATAACAAGTCCGATGGTTATGAGTACCAAAACAATTATAAGAAATGGTATATCAAATCCACCTTCAGCTATATACTTATTCGGTTTTGTTTCTCTTTTAGCTTTTCTTTGTTTAGAGTTTGGCATATATTCTGCTCCTAAATTTATACTCTGCCATAATACATAAGTAAAATTCCAATTACACCGCCTACAAGGTTAACAAGTGAAAAGACAATTACAATCTTTTTTTCTCCCCAGCCTGAAAGTTCAAAGTGATGGTGTATTGGTGCCATTTTAAAGAGTCTTTTTCCACCTGTCTTTTTAAAGTACAGTATCTGAATAACATCTGAAAGTCCTTCTATTACATAGATTATGCCGATTGGAATTAGAATAAGCGGACAATCTATTCCAAATGCAAATGCAACAATTAAACCTCCAAGGAACATTGAGCCTGTATCGCCCATCATTACCTTTGCCGGATGCCAGTTCCAAATTAAATATCCTGCACAAGAGCCTGCAAGTGCAGATGCAAGTACACTTATTCCCAAATATTTCTGCAAAACAGCACAAATACAAAATGAAATTGCTGCGGTAATGGTTACGCTTGCACAAAGACCATCTATACCATCTGTGAAATTAACTGCATTTACTGTTGCATATATCACTATAATTCCAAACACAAAGAATAAAGGAAGAATCCAATACTCTCTGTTTCCAACAAACGGTATAAACATATATGGAGTTTCTACCAATGCTATTGACGCAAGATATCCACCGCAAGTAAGAAGTTGAAGCACAGTTTTTTGCATTACAGTTAAGCCAAGATTTCTTTTCTTTACAACTTTAATATAGTCATCTACAAATCCTATTATTCCAAAAGTCAGTGCCATAATTATTCCGCCGTAAAACTTAACCCTTGCAGAGTTAGGCAAAACAAGATTATCTGCGACTAAATCCCCACCCATTATATGGTCTGTTATAAGTACGACTGCCACCGAAATCAAGGTTCCGATTATGAACATTATTCCGCCCATTGTTGGTGTGCCTTGCTTTTGCTTATGCCAATTTGGACCTATGTCAAGAATAGTTTGCCCAAACTTCAGCTTATGAAGCCAAGGAACAATCACAATTCCTAAAAGTCCACTGACGGCAAAGCCAACTGCGGCCGCCAAAATTATTGCCCAAATACTGTTCATCCCTAAACCATTTCCTTTCCTGTGTACATCATCGTTAGTTATTCAAATGCTCATACAAGCTATTTATTACATCTTCAAGTGCCATTCCTCTGCTTGCCTTAAAAAGGACTGTATCGCCCGGCTTTATTGTTTCAATCAAAGCTTTGGCAAGCTCTTCCTTATCATCAAATCCTTTTGCACTTTCAAGCCCGTTTTCAGAAGCAGCATCCACTGTTTTTTTAGACATTTCACCATAAGTGTAAACAATGTCTATATTATTTTTCACTGCCTGCATTCCGGACTCATAATGTGCTTTTTCAGATATGTTTCCAAGCTCAAGCATATCTCCCAAAACTGCAATTTTTCTTCCGTTGCCCATATCGTGCAATGTTGAAAGGGCTGCCTTAACGGAGTCAGGACTTGAGTTATAGCAATCCTCTACAAAAGTTATACCCGAAACTTTCTTAACTCTCTGTCTCATTCCTGCAGGAGTATAATTCTTAAGAGCTTTTGAAATATTTTCAAGGCTAATATCGTGTAATACTCCTACGGATATTGCAGAAAGAGCATTATATACATTATGAATGCCAAGGGTCGGAATTTCGAATTCACAACTCTGACCGTTATAAGATACAGTAAAAGTTGTTGTCTCGTCAAGCTGTTTTATGTTTTCAGCTCTGACCTGACATTCTTTATTTTCTATGCCGAAAAAGATAATTTTATATGAATTGTTCTCAACCTTAGACAACAAATCGTTATCTCCATTTAAAATTAATGTTGAACCCCATTTTAATCCATCAAGCATCTCGAGCTTTGCCTTTAATATATTTTCTCTTGAGCCAAGATTTTCAATATGAGAAACACCGATATTTGTAACCACGCCCATCGTAGGTCTTGTTGCCTTTGCAAGCCTTGAAATTTCACCGCTATGGTTCATTCCCATTTCTATTACAGCCGCTTGATAACTTCTGTCAAGCCCAAAAAGTGTCATTGGCAAACCAATTTCATTATTGAGATTTCCGAGTGTTTTTAAAGTCTTATACTTTACCGAAAGAACCTCTGAAATCATTTCTTTACTTGTTGTTTTTCCAACGCTACCCGTTAGAGATACAACGGGGATTTCAAATTTACTTCGATAATATGCAGCAAGTGCTAAAAGTGCCTTTGATGTATCTTCAACCTTTATCACAGGCACTTCGCACTCTATTTCTTTATGGCTTACTATTGCGTTTGCTCCTTGTTTAACAGCACTTTCAATAAAGTTATGACCGTCAAAATTTTCTCCTTTTATAGCAACAAAAAGGCATCCTCTTTCTACCTTTCTGCTATCTATACACACCGAATTAATCTGAGAATCGCCATCAACTAATCCTCCAACGGCAAGTGCAATTTCCCGTGCTGTTAAAACTTCCAAAGTAATCCCTCACTTTTTATTACTCAATATACCTTCAACAATTTCTCTTTCATCAAAGTGTATTTTTTCTGTACCTAATATTTGATAGTCCTCGTGTCCTTTACCGGCAAGGAGAACTATATCGTTTTCCTTTGCAATGCTAAGGGCATATTCAATTGCCTTTGCCCTATTTTCAATAACTTCTACTTTACATTTTTTATTATCTATACCCTCAAGTATATCCTCAATTATTAAATTGGGGTCTTCTGTTCTTGGATTGTCTGAAGTTACCACCGCAACATCGGAATTATCCGTTGCGATTTTGCCCATTTGAGGACGTTTTGTCTTATCTCTGTCTCCTCCGCATCCGAAAACAGTTATCAATCGTCCTACTTTAAACTCATTTAATGTAAGCAAAATATTTTTCAAAGAGTCCGGAGAATGTGCGTAATCAATCATAACAGTATATGGTGTGTCGGTTTTCAGCACCTCTGCTCTTCCACTAACTCCGCTTGATTTTGCAAGGGTTGCTAATATATCCGTAAACGGTATTCCGAGAGTTAATGCACACGATGTTGCTGCCATTGAATTATACACAGAAAATTTGCCCGGTATACCTAAATGCACTCTTCCAATCAGCGAATTACCTACAAATTCATACTGAACAGAATCATTTTTAAGCTTGATATTTTCCGCAGTGTAGTCAGCCTTTACGTCGCTTATAGAATACGTTACAACACTACAATCCAGCCCATCAGTCATAAATTCGGCATACTCATCGTCAAGATTTATTATAGCTTTATCCGCATTTTTAAGCAGCTCTTTTTTTGCATTGGCATACGTCTGCATATCTCCGTGATAGTCGAGATGGTCTTGAGTTAAGTTAGTAAACACTGCACAATCAAAGTTTATGCCAAAGACTCTGCTCTGTGCCAGTGCCTGAGATGACACTTCCATAACGCAGTATTCACATCCGTTTTGAACCATCTGCGAAAACATCTTTGTAAGCTGTTCACTTGTAGGTGTTGTTAATCCCTCATACTTTTTGCCATCACCAACAGAATATTCAATTGTACCTATTAATCCTGTCTTTTTTCCGGCATTCTCAAGAATATTTTTGATAAGAAACGCCGTTGTCGTTTTTCCATTTGTACCGGTTATCCCGACAATCTTTAACGACTTTGCAGGATTTCCCTCAAAGTTTGCACACATAATCGCATAAGCCTTCCTTGTATCTTTTACTATAATTTGATTTTTAACTCCTACATCGTGTTCCACAACAAATGCTTTTACGCCTTGCCTTTCAAGCTCTGTTGCAACACTATGGGAATCAAAATTTCTTCCATTTATACACACAAAAACGCTGTCCTTTGTTACAGTTCGTGAATCACTTGAAACTTCCTTAACTTCAACATCCTTAAATTCATTCATTACCTCGATGCCTTTAAGTAATGTTTCGAGCTTCACGATATCCCTCCCTTATATGGTAATTACTTATTACCGTTTACGCAAGGTCTGATATGTTGGCATTTGATTTAAATGATACCGTTATTGTTGTTCCAAGTGCTACTTCGGTTTCTGCTGCAACACTCTGTCTATAAGAAACTATGTCGCCTCCATTTGTATATCCTGAAATCTTTATATTTACTCCTGCAGCTATTGCCACTTTATTTGCTTGTGCAAGAGTCATACCTGTTAGGTTTGGAACCTTTGTTTTAGTAGTTTCTTGCTGATTGTCTGTGTATAATACGACCAATCCGTTCTTAGGAAGCACTTGATTGTATTCAGGAGTCTGACTTACAACCTTTTCTCCTCCGCCGATTACCTTTATATTAAAGCCTTTTGCCTTAAGTTCTTTTGTTGCATCGTCAACTGTTTTGCCAACAAGACTTGGTGTCTTTACGTCGAGTTTTGCAAGCTCTGCATCTGTATACTGAGGTTCTACATTAAGATATTTTAGTGTTTCCTCAATTACTTCTGCTGCAACCGGTGCTGCAACAGTACCACCCATATAAGAACCTCCTGTTGGTTCATCAACAACTATTAGAACTGCTATTTCAGGGTCGTTAGCCGGTGCAAATCCGGAAAATGAAGCAATATATTTACCTTGATTTGTAAGTTTTTGTGATGTTCCCGTTTTACCTGCAACACGATATCCTGCCACATAGGCATTTCTACCTGTACCGCTGGTTGCAACAGCTTCCATCATCTGTGCAACTTTATTTGCCGTCTGTTCGGAAACAACTTGCCTTTTCATTTTTGGTGAAGTAACTGAAATTGTATTTCCATCTTCGTCAAGCTTAGATGCCACAATATATGGTTGCATTAATTTTCCGCCATTACCTAACGCTGATATTGCTGTTATCATTTGAATAGGACTAACTTGGAACGACTGACCGAACGAGCAACTGGCAAGCTGAGATACACCTAAGTTTTTGGCTGTGTAATAAGTAACACCAGCTACCGGAGTTGATTCAGCAGGTAAATCTATTCCCGTTGATTCAGTAAAACCAAAGCCCTCAAAATATTTATAAAACTTATCTGCTCCGAGTCTTTGTGCCACTGTAACAAAAACGGGGTTACAAGAGTTCATAAGTGCCTTTGTAAAGTCCTCAGAGCCGTGTCCATCCCAGTTATGACAGTGAATAGTTCTATCTGCAACCTTTATGCTTCCCGAACAATAAAACTGCTCGTTGTCGGACACAACATTTTCTTCTATTGCAGCAGCTGCGGTTATTACTTTGAAAACCGAACCAGGCTCATAGGTATCACTTATTGTTCTGTTTCTCCACTGTGCATAGCGGGCATTTGAAAGTGCCTTTGCCCTTTCTTCCTCATTTTCTATTTTATTTATTTCCTCAAGGACCTTTTCATTGGAAATTTCATAAGGCTCGTTAGCATCAAAATCGGGTTTTGTACTCATTGCAAGTATTGCACCTGTTTTTACATCCATAACAATTCCATAACCATAGCTTGCATTAAAATCAGTTACAGCCTGTTCAAGTCCTTTATCAAGGTAATACTGGATTACCTGGTCTATTGTCAAAACAAGACTTGTTCCCTGTTTGGCATCATATGTCGATTCATACTGCGTCGGCATATCTCCCGCCTTTGCATTTCTTGCAGTTATTATTCTGCCGGAAACACCTTTCAAGGTGTCATTATAGTAATACTCAAGTCCTGAGCGGCCTTCATCATCGGCTCCTGTAAAGCCAAGAATAGTTGATGCAAAATTCATATATGGATAATAACGCTTTGTGTCCGGGTCTATACCAATTATTTGATTATATCCTTTATTTTCAGATATAAAATTTGCCACTTTAAGCTTTACATCGTTTTCGACCTGTGCTTTAACAGACATATAGCCATATTTGCTTTTGGACGCCTTTTTATATACTGTTTCATAATCCATATCCAAAAGTTCACTAAGATTTTTTGAAATGTGCTCACGTTCTTCTTCATTTTTTATTTTTGAAGGATTTATATACACTTTCCAAACGTTTGCACTTTGCGAGATTATATTCATATTTCTATCGTAAATAGTGCCACGTTCTGCATTTATAACCTTATCACTAAGCTGCTGAGATTCGGCCTTTTGTCTATACTTTTCTCCATTTATAAGTTGTGCTTTAGCAAGACCGAAGATGCCTGCTCCAAAGCCAAGAATACAAGTTATAACCATTACAATTGTTGCCCTTTGTACCAACTGTTTGGATGGCTTATTTGCCATAAAAATCTCCCCCGAAAAATCATAGATACTATTCTGCAATTCTACAATAAAAAGCTGACTTGATAATGCAATATAATTTATGCCAAGCATTTCATAATCTTGTTGCT
>CAYMZO010000023.1:0-12371 GCA_964394885.1 uncultured Eubacteriales bacterium
AAGTAATCGAGAAACAGAAAATAATACACTTAAATCTAAGATTTTCAAAATATATTATAACTCAGCAAAGGGGGGTTCAAGTTGCCCGAGAATAAGCCGAAAACAGCCAAAGAAGAAAAAGATAATGAGCAAGATAAGGCAAAGAAAAAATCAACAGGCAACAAGCAGACTTCAAATAAAAATGAATTAAAAAAGACGACACAAAAAAAGGTGGAGTCAAGCAATTCCAAAGAGTCTGAAAAATCAACAGATAAAAAGCCAAAAACAGAAACAAAGCAAAAAACTCAGCAGTCAAAAAAGAAAACTTCAAAGAATGAACCCGAAAGTGCTGAAAAGAATACAAAGTCCAACGCAAAGAAAACTTCAGAACCAAAGCAGAAAAAAGATACGGTCAAGAAGGACGAAAGCATAAAGGACGATAAGTCTTTAAATGAACAGGAAAAAGCAGCACAAGATGTTCAAAAAGAAGTTAAAAATATCAGTGAAAACGACAAAGTAAAAGAAGAAAAAGAACCTCAAACCGAAGAAGAGGCGGCAGAAAGAACCTTTGCAGAACGTGATGATGAGGCGATTGCAGAGGAACTTGCAAACATAAAGGACCTTGTTCAAGATGAGGTTAATAAAATTCTTGAAAACCCCGAAAACGGAGAGTGGGGTGAACTTGTTAAAGCTGCAAGGCAGGAAGCAAGAAAAGAAAAAGAAGAGAAAATAATTCCGCCTGAAGACCTATGTGAATGTTGCGGAGAAAATTTGAGAGATACGAGTGTATCTGAAAATAATCCATATTGTGAAAAGTGCAGAGAGAATATGAAAAGATATCCTTTCTCAATTTCAGAAATTATTATGCCTATACTTGTTGTTGCGTTGCTGTTCCTTTCAAGCTGGCATCTTTCACAGACATTTGCAACCTTTAAAAATGTTGCCGAAGCTCAAGGACTTGTAAAGCAAGGAAAGCTTTATTCCGCTGTTGATGCTTACAATAACCTAAGCTCTCAGCTTAAAGTGAATGGCAAAAATCCAGGAACTAAGATTTTAGAAAATCAGGTTGTCCTGTATGATAAAATCGGGTTTGACTATTATGAAACAGCCGAAAACTTTATAAGTAAAAACTATGCGGGTGAGAATTTAGACTCGTTTAGATTTAAAAAAGTTAAGGCAGTAAAGAATAAAATAGAAAACTTTAATGTTGCTTACAATGCAGTCGGAGAGGTTCTAAGCGGCACAAAGGATTATGATAGCTTTATCAAGGGCATTGACAAGTACGTCAAAGAGGATGAAGATAAAGTCTATGATAAGGGACTCATTGAATACTGGAAATATTATGCGGCTGTAATTTTCGGTCAAGACCAAAAGGTTCAGCTTGCTCATCTGAAAAAGATGGAAGCTTTGTCGCCGGACTATGAGTCGATTTATATTCCTGCGTTGGCAGAAATGTATCTTAATATGGGCGATTTTGAAACAATGTTTAAATACTGCAATAAGCTTACCGAATTAAATAAAGAGGATGTTTATTCTAACATTTATAAATCCATAGCATACAGGCTTAAGGGTGATTTGGAAAAGGCTGAAAAAGCAGCCGTTGCAGGACTTAAAATAGACCCAACAGACCCTGATATAAACCATCAGCTGTCAATAATATATCTTTTGGAAAGCAACCCGAAAGTCGCAGTAAAATATGCTAAAACTGCTTATGAAAATGCAACTTCACAGTACACATACATCACAAATGCAAACGTATATGCACTGTGTGCTCACCTTATCAACGATACAGAAACGTACACATCGGTTGAAGAAGAGCTTGTACAGTATAACTCATCAATTTCAAGCGATGTAATAGCAATTATTGAGGGGACAAAAACACTTCAAGATGTTTTTCTGAAAGATAAGGGGGATGTTTCATGGAAATGATTTATAGAATTATAAAGTATATTACTTTTCCCGGAGCGGTTTTCAAGGCTTTTCTTGAGCATTTAACTTGTAGGCTGTATGAGATACCGGCAGAGGATATAAGGTCGCTCCAGCCAAACGAACTTTGCGGTCATATTGAGCACGAGCTTGTAAAGGGACGTAAGAGCTTTGGAGTTTGCTTTGTACCGTTTATAATAGCTTTATTGTCGGGGCTTATTATAATAGCTCCTGCAACGTTTAACATAATATATTTGGGAGATTACAATGTAGTGTCTTTCTTCCTCCTGTATTTTGGAATATCAATTTTAACCAATATGTTTCCTTTAATGGAAGATGCTTATTCAATGTGGGAAAGTCTTTATTCAGCAGATGCAACAGCAAAAACATATTCAAAGATTTTGCTTGCAATTCCGGCCGCAATAATTTATGTCGGTGCATTGCTTGAAAGATTTGGAATAACATTTCTTACATCCATTGCATTTGCCTTTGGGCTACCGTATATGGTTGCATCATTCATAGGATAAATAACAAAAGAAAAACAAAACAAATAATAAAAAGAGGGTTTCAGCTTTTGCTGAGACCCTCTTTTAAACTAATCTTTACTTTTGATTTTTTATAATTGAACGATTAATTGCACAGAGTATTCCACGAAGAGAAGCGTAGTTGATGTTGTGAGACATACCGACTCCGAAAATGCTTTCTCCGTTTTTGCCTGAAAGCTGAATATATGAAACAGCCTTTGCATCTGAGCCTATGGATATTGAATGCTCAGAATAATCAACAAAGCTGTATCCGCTTATGCCGACCTTTGAAAGAGCACTGAAGAATGCATCGATAGGACCGTTACCTTTTCCGGAAATTTTAACAGGCTCATCTCCGTTGTGCTTTAACATTCCTTCAAACATAACTTTTGGAGAAGTGTCGTTAACTTCTGAAACTTCGCTGAACTTGTGGCTTAAAAGTGCATAAGGACCGCTTACGTCAAGATACTCTCTTTTAAATATTGCATATACATCGTCGGAACTGATTTCGGTTCCCTTTTTGTCGCAAAATGCTTTAACAGCATTTCCAAATTCGGGTTGCATTGCCTTTGGAAGGAAGAACCCATACTGCTCTTCAATGACAAATGCTGCACCACCCTTGCCGGACTGGCTGTTAATGCGAATAATCGGGTCGTATTCACGGCCAATATCCTTTGGGTCGATAAGAAGATAAGGAACCTGCCAAACTGTGGATTTGGTTTTGTTCATATATGCCTTGCCCTTGCTTATAGCGTCCTGATGAGAACCTGAAAATGCAGTAAAAACAAGGTCGCCTGCGTATGGATGACGTTCGTGAACGTGCATTTTTGTGGTTCGTTCGTAAACTTCTCTTATGGTGTTGATATTTGAAATGTCAAGCTTTGGGTCAACGCCTTGAGTATAGAGATTAAGGGCAAGAGTTATTATGTCAACATTACCTGTTCTCTCTCCGTTTCCAAAAAGAGTTCCCTCAATTCTTTGAGCACCTGCAAGCATACCCAGTTCGGCAGATGCAATTGCTGTTCCTCTGTCGTTATGAGGATGAATGCTTATTATTGCAGATTCAGGATTTTTAAGATGTGTGCAAAAATATTCAATCTGGTCTGCATATCCGTTCGGAGTGCTACATTCAACGGTACTCGGCAAGTTTAAAATAACCTTGTTTTCACTACTTGCACCAAGTGCCTTTAAAACTCTTTCGCAGACAAGAACTGCATTTTCGGGTTCAGTTCCTGAAAAGCTTTCCGGAGAATATTCAAATTGAATGTTTATGCCACTTTGCTCTTTTTCTTTATCCGCAAGCTCCTTTATAAGCTTTGCACTTTTCTCTGCAATAGAGATAATACCGTCAATATCCTTGTCAAAAACAACTTTTCTTTGCAGTGCAGAGGTGGAATTGTAAAAGTGAACAATAACATTTTTAGCACCTTTGATTGCCTCAAAGGTCTTTTTTATAAGATGCTCACGAGCCTGAACAAGAACTTGTATCGTAACATCGTCGGGTATGTGATTTCCCTCTATAAGAGTTCTTAAAATATCGTATTCGGTTTGTGATGAGGACGGAAAACCCACCTCGATTTCCTTTACGCCGATTTTGCAAAGAGTTTTAAAAAGCTCAAGCTTTTCATAGCTGTTCATAGGGTCAATAAGTGCCTGATTTCCATCACGCAGGTCAACACTGCACCACGCAGGAGCCGTTGTTGTTACCCTTGAAGGCCATTGCCTGTTCTGAATTTTAACAGGTTCAAACGGAACGTACTTTCCTTCACAGCTGTTCATAAAAATCCTCCTTTTAATATAGAGGCAAAGGGTATAAAAATACCGCCCCTATTTTTTATAGGGGCGGGGAAAATCCACGCGGTACCACCCTACTTCGGCAGTAAAAACTGCCCTCAAAACCTCTGACAAGGTTCCGACTTTAACGCAGCCATACGGATTACCCTATGAATTCAGGTAACCGACTCGGGAACGAGTTATACACAGATATGCAGTGTCGGCTCGCAGCAAACGCCGACTCTCTGAAAGCATACATAATCCGTCTTGCTTTCCTTCACAGTCTTTGAAGTAAGTATATTAATATGTTACTGTCATTATATTAACATTTTTTAACATTGTCAACATTAATCTTCTCTGCAAATAGTGGTGAAGAATCCATAGTTGGCATTTTCAAGGTCTTTTCGTGCAGAAACAAGAGAATCGCCGTCCTGCGGTTCGTCCTGAGTGATAGGAAGCTCGCAAAGCACCTCAAACTTTTGCATTCTGCTCCAAAGAGAAGGAGTGATATTAAGAGTAAAGCCACAACCGTTTGGAACAAGCCAGTTTGTCATAGGAAGCTCAGGAACTGCAAAGCAGTGCATAATAGCCATTATAACGCCACCGTGGCAAACTATACTTGCATTTGTTGTGCCGGTTTTTAAAAGTCCGTCAACAATTTTGCAGAAAGAATCGCAAACACGTTTTCCAAACTGTCTGTTACTTTCGCCAAAAGGAGGAGCAGCATCTGCACTTCCGGAAAGCCAGTCGGAAAACAGCTCGTCATTACGAAGCTCGTCTGCTGTTTTTCCTTCAAATTCTCCAAAGTTGTATTCAATGAGTTCATTTATGATAATTGGATTTAAATCGGGATAAATAATCTTTGCTGTCTCTATGCAACGGGTAAGAGGACTGCAAAAAAGAGCTTCGGTTTGGGGATATTCAAAATCCCTAACCATTTGATTGAGCTGTTTATTACCCTGCTCACATAATGGGATGTTAACGTGTCCTGCGTATGTTCCGTCAAGATTTGCCTGGGTAAGACCATGACGGATAAGATGGATTTTATAGGTTTTCATATTAGCCTCCAAAACTTTATGTATAATTTTTGTAAAAACTATGTATAAATAGAATTAAATGAGTTATAATAATACACAATGTATAAACGAGGGGTAGGTAAAATGTCAACTACAAACTTTTCAAGCACAATAACCGAACTTAGGAAAAGGAAAGGTATAAGCCAAAAATTAGCCGCAAAGGAGCTTGGAATTTCACAAGCGTTGCTTTCACATTATGAAAACGGAATAAGAGAATGTGGCTTAGATTTTGTGCTAAGAGTGGCAACTTATTATGGTGTAAGTTGTGATTATCTTCTTGGTAACAGCAATAGTGCAGTTAGGTTTGATGTGGTCGAGAAGATTACAGAGGTTCCTGACGATAAGGAAATGAGCATAAACACATTATATAGGGCAAGTGCTCTTATCGGAGCAAAGTATTTTAAGGATAATAAAAACTGTGCAAATATGCAAAATGCCTATGCAATAGCCGCATATATTTTACTGCTTAAGGGCGTTGAAGCCGGCTGTGTTCCCCAGAATTGGATTGGAGAAAATGCATTAAACGAAGCTCAAGTCAGATTTTTGATTATGAACATAATGTCGATGCTTGAAGATGTGGAAAAAAATCCAAAGTCTGCAAAGCCACAGGATGTTCCGGTTTGTGTTCAAACGGTAACCAACTGGACAAGTGAATTTCTTAATTCAAACCTTTCTGAGTTGGTCATTTAAAATTAATTATAACATATAAAAAAATTGTATAAAGGCATTTTTAAAAAAATTGTTTAAAAACACATTTATTTATGCTAAATGGCAACAGTTATTATGACTGTTGCTTTTTTATGCTTAAATATATCAACCAATAAAATTTTCTTATTATAATATTATAACATTGCAAATCCAAACAACAAAATAACAGCGTTTGACAAGGTTAACTATTGCTTAGCTGTAAAACAATAAAACAATAAAACTCAAAAAGCATTTAAAAGGCACTGCCGTAAAAACGACAATGCCTTTTAGTTATGTTATGGGTTTTTAAAACTTAAAATAATTTATTGACTGATAATGCCATTATACATATCAATATATTGAAGTGCAGAGCTGTTCCAGCTGTGGTCAGCTTTCATTGCACGGTCAACAACCTTTTTCCACTCTGGTTTTTTGTTGTAAAACAGGTCAATAGCTCTGTTGACAGCCCAAAGCATATCGTGAGCGTTGTATGTTTTGAAAGTAAATCCGTTGCCCTGACTATCTCCACAATCAACGATAGTGTCTTTTAAGCCACCTGTTTCACGTACAATCGGAATTGTGCCATATCTTAAGGCTACAAGTTGAGAAAGACCGCAAGGCTCGCTTTTTGAAGGCATAAGGAGCATATCGCTACCTGCGTATATTTTTCTTGAGAGGTCTGGAATAAATCCAAGAACAAGACGGAATTTGTCAGGATGCCTTTCTGCAACACTACGGAAAAATTCCTCATATTCATAATCTCCTGAGCCAAGAACAATAACTCGAACCTCGGTGTTGTACAAAAGTTCATCAATAACAGCCTTTATAAGGTCAAGACCCTTGTGTGAAACAAGACGGGAAACAATAGCAATAATAGGAATTTCCTTGTTTACTTCAAAGCCAAAGTGTTCCTGCAATGCTTTTTTATTTCTTGCTTTTCCTGCCTTTTTATCAACGGAATATTTATAAAAAATATCTGTGTCTGTTTCAGGATTATAGCTAACGGTGTCTATACCGTTTAGAATTCCGCAAAGCTTCCAAGACCTTTGATTTAGGATACTGTCAAGACCGTGGCTGTACCAAGGGTCAAGAATTTCATAAGAATATGTAGGACTTACTGTTGTAACTTTGTTTGCACATTCAATGGCACCTTTTGCAAAGTTGACAGTGTCGTCGTACTCAATTAGAGAATATTTGTCAGGACTGACTCCGATAAGCTCGTTTAAAATCTCTTTGCCAAAAACACCCTGATATTGAATGTTGTGTATTGTATATACAGTTTTGATGTTTTCATATCCGGGCATATCTGCATAAAAGCAGGTGTAGTAAAAAGGAATAAGAGCTGTTTGCCAATCGTTGCAATGGATTATGTCAGGCTTAAAATCTATGTGAGCAATAGCATCGAGAACGGCACGGGAAAAATAAGAAAATCTTTCTGCATCATCGTAATGTCCATAAAGACCCGAGCGTTTGAAGTAATACTCGTTATCTACAAAGTAATAGGTTACACCGTTTGCAGTTGCATTGAATATACCGCAATACTGCCTACGCCAAGACACCGAAACCTCAAAGCTTCCAACGAACTTCATCTTTTTGCGAAGGCTTTCGGGGATTTGCTCATACAAAGGCATTATAACTCTGCAATCGACTTTGTTTTTCTTAAGTGCCTGAGGAAGTGCGCCTGCAACTTCACCAAGGCCACCACTAAAAGCAAATGGTGTGGCTTCACTCGAAACATATAAAACTTTCAAAAAAATCCCTCCTCGAATTTTTACATCATACATCATATAGATTATTAAAAATAATTCTTTTTAGTTTTTTAAACTGTAATTCCTTTTCCGAAATAAATAGGATAAGAAGTGTCTCCCGAGAGATTTTTACCGGGGGTAATTGTAACATTTTTATCCGTTATTACGCAGTTTAGCTTAGAACCTCTTCCAACAGAAGTTCCCTGCATAAGGATAGAATTTTTAACAACAGCGTCCTCAGCAATATGCACTCCACGAAACAGTATAGAGTTTTCAACGGTTCCGTTAATTATGCAACCGTCAGCAATGAGAGAGTTTTTTACATCACATTCGTAGCTGTAAGTTGCAGGAACATTATCGCAAATTTTGGTGTGTATCGGATTGTTTCGGTCAAACAACATATTGCATATATTAGGATTTAACAAGTTCATATTTACATTAAAATATGTTTTCAAAGAATCTATTACAGCCGAAAATCCGGGTGCTTCAAAACCAAAGACACGAAGATTTTTAACATTAGACAATATTACATCTCGTTCAAATCTGTCCTGATTAAAGCAAAATGCACCCTGAACAAGATGCTCGAGCAATGACTTTCTAAGAAGAATAATATTCATAGAATAATCAACCTCGGAGCTGCTGTTCGGAGAAAGAGAAATCTCTTGGATTTTTTTGTTTTCGTCCATATTAAAGACCATAAGGTTATCAAGATTTGGCTTTACACCGTGCTTGTATACAATGGTAATATCGGCTTCATTTTTTGAATGAAACTTTATTAAATCGTTAAAATCAAAGTTATATACACAGTTAGAGTCTGACAAAAGCACATATTCGTGCCTTGCACGGCGTAAAAAATCCATTACGCTGACAAGTGATTGAATCCGGTTACTGTGATTGCCGTATGGAGACGCATTGTTGAACGGAGGAAGTATAAACATACCTTCTCTTTTTCTTGAAAGGTCCCAAGGCTTACCGGTTCCAACGTGGTCCATAAGAGATTGGTAATGACTTTTGGTTATGATACCAACTTCGGTAATTCCGCTGTTTACCATATTGGAAAGAGGAAAGTCAATCATACGATAACGGCAGCCAAATGGTACAGATGCCATTGTTCTTACATTGGTAAGCTCAGTAATAGATTCATCATAAGCGTGTGAATATATAATTCCAAGAACATCATTTGCTCTCATTTTGACACCTCCGCAACATCAGAATCAATCATCTCGTTTGCACCAATACAAACATTTTTGCCGATTGTTATATCGGTGCCGATGACGGTAATTCCCCAGGTATCCATATCAACCTCTTCGGGACGTTTGCCGATACTTGCATTTTCTTCAACAATCGTATTCTCGGCAATTATGGAATATTTTACGACGGCACCGCTTTTAATAACACTGCCGGGCATAATTATAGAATCTCTTACAACTGCATCCTTTTCTATGGTTACATTGTCAAACAAAATTGAAAAATCTACTTTTCCGTCAACAAAGCAGCCTTCGGCGAGCATAGAGTTTTGAACCTGAGCGTTTTCCGAAATATATTGAGGTGGAGAACTCGGGCTTCTTGAATAAATCTTCCAGTTAGGGTCATCAAGATTAAGACCGGCAGATGGAGAAAGCAGGTCAAGGTTGGATGCCCAAAGGCTGTCGATTGTTCCAACATCTCTCCAATAACCGTCAAACTGATATGCAACGAGCTTTTCTTTAGCTTCGTGCATTGCAGGAATTAAGTCGTGTCCAAAGTCGTGGCTTGAGTTTGGATTTGCCTCATCTTCAAGCAGATAACGACGTAACTTTTCCCAGGTAAACATATAGACTCCCATAGAGGCCTTGTTGTATTTAGGCTCCTTTGGCTTCTCTTCAAAATCTTTGATGGTTCCGTTTTCATCTACGTTCATAAGTCCAAAGCGAGATGCTTCTTCCCAAGGCACTTCAATCATAGCGATGGTGCAAGCCGCTTCCTTTTCCTTGTGATAGGCAAGCATCTGAGAGTAATCCATTTTATATATGTGATCTCCAGAGAGTATTACAACATATTCCGGATTGTATTTGTCAATAAAATTAATGTTTTGGTATATTGCGTTTGCAGTATTTTTATACCACTCAGTACCTTCAATTCGTTGGTACGGAGACAAAATATGAACTCCACCATCCATACGGTCAAGATCCCACGGCTCACCGTTTCCGATATAATCGTTTAAAACCAGAGGCTGATATTGAGTTAAAACTCCAACTGTATAGATACCCGAGTTGACGCAGTTAGAAAGTGGAAAGTCAATAATTCTATATTTACCACCGTATGGTACAGCGGGTTTAGCAATGTTTTTTGTAAGTATGCCAAGACGACTTCCTTGACCTCCTGCCAAAAGCATTGCAATGCATTCCATTTTGCGAGACAAATCTACACACCCTTTCTTTTTGTTGTTTTGCATTTATCCGTTATATAACAAAAATTTATAATTAAAATTTTTGTGTTATCCTTGCTTAAACAATCCTAAATGATTAAACGTTCTTTTTTGATACCTTAACAGTGCTTTTTACAGACTTTGCTACACTTGCTGATTTCTTTGCAGAAGTATCGGCAGGAAGCTTTTTGAGAAACAAAACAGTGTTTCCCGGCAGAGTAAGGTTAATACTTTGCAACTGCTCGTGCATAGGGACAGCCGCTGTTTTAAACTTCTTTGTGGTGGTGCTTTTACCGTTTCCGCCAAAGCGTTTTTCGTTGGTATTAAAAACAACTTCATAAGTACCTTTTTCAACGCCAACACGGTAGTTTTTCCTGTCAACACACGTAAAATTACAGACGACAAGAATGGTGTCGCCCTTTTCGTCAATCCTCTTAAAGGCAAGGACGGAGTTTTCGTTGTCATCACTTATAACCCAAGAAAAACCTTCCCAGCTGTAATCAATCTGCCATAGAGCGGGAGTTTCCTTGTAAAATGTGTTAAGCGCCTTTGAAAAATCTTGCATATTTTTATGTGCATCAAATTTTAGCAACTTCCAGTCAAGCTCATCTTCAAAATCCCATTCCTTGAACTGAGCAAATTCCTGTCCCATAAAGGTTAGTTTTTTTCCGGGGTGTGCGTACATATATGCAAGCATTGCACGCATTCCTGCAAACTTATGATAATATTCACTCGGAACATCCGGATTGCCGGGCATTTTATTGATTAGAGAACCCTTGCCGTGAACAACTTCATCGTGTGAAATAGGCAAGACAAAATTCTCTGAAAAGGCATAAAAGAAAGAAAATGTAAGGCAATCGTGATTATACTTCCTGCTAAGACCGTCGAGAGAAAAATAGCGACAAACATCATTCATCCAGCCCATATTCCATTTAAAGTTAAATCCAAGTCCGCCAAGATATGTGGGCTTAGAAACCATTGGCCAAGCTGTACTCTCCTCTGCAATCATCATTACATCCGGAAATTCTCTGAAAACAGATTCGTTGAGTTTCTTTAAGAAGGCGACAGCTTCAAGGTTTTCACGTCCGCCGTATGAGTTAGGAGTCCATTCTCCATCTTTTCGGTCGTAATCAAGATAGAGCATAGATGCAACTGCGTCCACACGAAGACCATCAATATGGAACATATCAAACCAGTATAGTGCATTGGAAATCAGGAAGCTTTGAACCTCTGTTCTTCCAAAATCAAAAATCTGTGTACCCCATTGCTTATGCTCTCCCTTTTGAGGGTCAGAGTATTCATAGCAACAACTGCCGTCAAATTGATAAAGACCGTTTGCATCTTTTGGAAAATGTGCAGGGACCCAATCAAAAATCACACCAATATTGTTTTTGTGGCATTTGTCTATGAGGTACATCAAATCTTCAGGCAATCCATAACGAGAAGTAGGTGCAAAGTAGCCGGTAACCTGATATCCCCAAGAACCGTCAAACGGATATTCGGAGATTGGCATAAATTCAATGTGAGTATATCCCATTTCACAAACATAGGGAACGAGCTCGTCTGCAAGCTTGCGATACGAAAAAAAGTTGCCGTCAGAAAATCTTTTCCACGAGCCTGCGTGAACTTCATAGATGTTCACAGGCTGGTCGTAGATAGATTTAGCAGCACGGCTGTTCATCCATTTGGAGTCATTCCATTTGTAGTTTCCAAGCTCATAAACTTTTGATGCTGTTCCGGGTCTTGTTTCCATATGAACACCATAAGGGTCGCTTTTGAGAATTGTTTCGCCACTTTGGGTCTCGATGCTGTACTTGTATGCGTCGAATTTTTTAACTCCGGATTCAATAAAGCATTCCCAAATTCCCTCATCGTTTAAGCGATACATCGGGTCTTCTTCAGCGTCCCAATTGTTAAAATCTCCGACAACACTCACGGAAACTGCATTTGGAGCCCAAACTCTAAAAACAAATTCGTCATTGTCCTCGGTCTTATGTGCGCCAAGGAACTGATATGATTTTGTGTTATTTCCCTCGTGGAACAAAAAAATTGGAAGATCAAGGTCTAAATCTTTGCTAAATCCCATTTGGTGCACCTCTCAAAATCTGAAAAATAGTTTTCGGTATTATATTAACAAAAATAATTAAAATATATTACTATTTTATCAAATTTACTATAAATGTTCAAGCATAAATGGGAATTTTTTACAAAAACAGGCCTCAAAAAAGCGCACATAAAAGAATATGCAATT
>CAYMZO010000024.1:0-9481 GCA_964394885.1 uncultured Eubacteriales bacterium
TTTTATAATCATCATATTTTGAAAGACCGTCAAGAAGAGGTTTCAGCACACGTTCATCTATTAATTCAATGGAACGTACTTTGTTTTCAGGCTCGTTTCTGTGTCCGCATTCATCAGGAGCTTCAATATGAATATAAACATAATCGCTACCGCTTTCAAGCTCGTTTAGAGCAGCCATAGCCTTGCCTTCAAAGTTGGTGTCAATATATCCTGTTGCACCAGGAACATCAGGTGTAGACATTTTTGCACCCTTGCCAATACCCTTGAGCAAATCAACAGCAGAAATAACACTACCGTTTAGATTATAAAGCTCTGAAAAAGACGGAAGCATAGGCTTTTTTCCTTCACCCCACATCCATATTGAGTTTGCAGGACGTTTGCCTTGCTTAACTCGTTTAATGTTTATCGGGTGCTTTGAAAGAAAATTATAACTTTCCTTCATCATATCAACAAGCTTCTGTGCGTTAGGATTTTTTGAAAGATACTGACCGACAACACGGCCGGAAATGTCGTGAGGTGGAGTCATTGTTGCAATATCAGTAGTACCGTTGTGCCAAACAAGGCAGTGCCTGTAACTCACTCCGCTGAAAAAAGCAAATTCTTCGTTTCCAAAGTGTTCTTCAACCGCTTTAATAAGCTCTTCTGCCTCGTGGGTTTCAATATCTCCTGCACAATAGTCAATCATTGTTTTGTCATCATAATTTTGCTCATCGGAAAGGGTAACAAGATTGCATCGAAGTGCAACATCAGAGTCTGAAAGGTCAACACCGATTGAAAGAGCTTCAAGAGGTGAACGACCTGTATAATAAATTTTAGGGTCAAATCCCATAACGCTCATATTGGCAACATCACTGCCGGGCTTCATACCGTCAGGGATAGTTTTAACAAGACCCATAATGCCTTTTTGTGCAAGAGAGTCTAAAATAGGCTTTTTTGCAAGCATCATTGGAGTTTTGCCATTAAGAGCAGGAACGGGATAATCGGCCATTCCGTCATATAAAACAACAATGTATTTCAAGAGGAAATCCTCCTTTTATTTAAAGTATGCAACACCGGATTCAAAGATTTTCTGGTCTTTATCACCCGGAACGTTAGAATAAAGATTT
Source organism: uncultured Eubacteriales bacterium (assembly GCA_964394885.1). Classification (GTDB taxonomy): domain Bacteria; phylum Bacillota; class Clostridia; order Oscillospirales; family Acutalibacteraceae; genus RZYX01. Next base: position 1,107 of record CAYMZO010000024.1, read on the forward strand.
TTACCACATCTTTCGCTGTGTCCCATTTTACCAAATACTCTTCCGTCAGGGCTTGTAATGCCTTCAATTGCACAAACAGAGCCATTTGGATTAAATGTAATATCAGCAGATGGGTTACCGTCAAGGTCGACGTATTGGGTTGCAATCTGCCCGTTATCAATAAGACTTTTAAGCATAGCATCGTCTGCAACAAATCTTCCTTCACCGTGAGAAACAGGAACGCAGTGAATATCACCTGCATTAACTCCGGCAAGCCAAGGAGATTTTGTGCTTGTAATTCTTGTGTAAGTCATTGTTGAAACGTGGCGTGCAATATAGTTAAACGTAAGTGTTGGGTCGGTAGGAGCTGTTTCGCAAATCTTACCATAAGGTAAAAGACCTGTTTTGATAAGTGCCTGGAAACCGTTGCAGATACCAAGAGCAAGACCATCACGATTTTCAAGAAGGTCTGTTACCGCTTCCTGAACCCTTGCATTTTTAAGAGTTGTTGCAATAAATTTACCGGAACCGTCAGGCTCATCACCGCCGGAAAATCCACCCGGAATCATAAGTATTTGTGAGTTGTTTATTGCTTTAACAAGTTTTTCGATAGTTTCGTTGATGTCGTTTGCAGAAAGGTTTTTAACAACAATTATTTCAGCTTCGGCACCGGCGTTTTCAAAAGCTCTTGCTGTATCAACTTCACAGTTTGTACCAGGGAATGCAGGAATAACAACACGAGGCTTTGCAAATTTAATTGCAGGGGATGTGTGTGTTCTCTGCTCAACAAGAGGAATTTCAGGTTGCATTTTAGGAGTACTTTTTGTTTTAGTTGCAAAAACACCTTCAAGAGTACCTGTCCAACTGCTGATAAGCTCATCGACAGGAATGCTCTCGCCGTCAAGAACAAAGTTTTTGCAATCACAGGTTGTACCAAGCTCAATATATTCAATTCCATCAAGGTTTGCATTGTCTGAAAGTTCAACAACGAATGAAGCACAAGCAGGTGCAAATAAAGTTTTTGCATCAAGGCCGTCTGCAAACTTAAAGCCTTGCTTATTACCGAATGCCATTTTGCAAATACAAGCTGCAGTTCCGCCTTCTTTAACAACAGAAGCAGAAAGAAATTCTCCGTTTCTTGTTTTAGTATAAACATTTTTAAACAGTTCATTAGCTTTTTCAAAGTTTGGCAATAAAGTTTCATTGTCAACAGGAAGAGGAAGCATAACAACACGACTTCCACTCTTTTTAAAGATAGATGAAACGGTTTTGGATGCATTTGTCATTGTTACCGCAAAACATACGAGGGTAGGAGGAACGTCTAAATCGTTAAATGAACCTGACATACTGTCTTTTCCGCCGATAGCCGGAACATTAAAGTTCATCTGAGCGGTAAGAGCACCAAGAAGTGCTGCACAAGGTTTTCCCCAACGCTCTGGAATGCCGTTTATCTTTTCAAAATATTCTTGCAAGGTAAGTCGTGCCTTTGACGGGTCTGCACCTATGCTTGCAAGCTTTGCAAGAGATTCTGTAACAGCGTAAACAGCACCGTGGTAAGGACTCCAACGGCTTATAGAAGGAATAAATCCAAAGCTCATTGCACTTGCAGTGTCTGTTGTTCCTTCAAGAAGAGGGATTTTTGCACACATAGCTTCTTCAGGAGTAAGCTGATATTTGCCTGCATAAGGCATAAGGACAGTGGCAGCACCGATGCTGCTGTCAAATCTTTCAACAAGACCTTTTTGCGAACAGACTTCGAGTCTTGCAAGGTTATCTTTAAGTGCCTGTGCATTAGTTTTGCCTTTTAAAACTGTTGGCACAGCATCACGATAGTTTTTATTTTTATCAACAGCAGTGATTTTAACATCAGCGTGCTGTGTAACCCCGTTTGTATCGAGAAATTCACGGCTTAAGTCAACAATTTTGTCGCCTCTCCAGTTCATTACAAGACGAGGGTTTTCACAAACCTTTGCAACGAGTGAAGTCTCAAGGTTTTCGTCTTTTGCAAGAGCAATAAAGGCATCAACGTCTTTAGGGTCAAGAACAACAGCCATACGTTCTTGCGATTCGGAAATTGCAAGCTCAGTTCCGTCAAGACCATCATATTTTTTAGGAACAACGTCGAGATTTATTTCAAGTCCCGGAGCAAGCTCGCCGATTGCAACACAAACTCCGCCTGCACCAAAATCATTACATCTTTTAATCATTGATGCAGCCTTAGGGTTGCGGAATAATCTTTGGATTTTGCGTTCTGTTGGAGGGTTACCTTTTTGAACTTCTGCTCCGCAGGTTTCAATCGAGTTAGAGTTGTGAGCCTTAGAAGAACCTGTTGCACCACCGCAACCATCACGTCCTGTTCTTCCACCGAGAAGAACAATTATATCGTCTGTTTTAGGCTCAAGTCTTTTAACATTTTCCTTAGGAGAAGCACCGATAACAGCACCGATTTCCATTCTTTTAGCGGTATAGCCATCGTCATACAATTCAACAACTTGACCTGTCGAAAGACCAATTTGGTTACCGTATGAAGAATAACCTTGTGCCGCACCGGTTGTAATCTTTTTCTGCGGAAGCTTTCCTTCAAGAGTGTCCTCAAAGGCAGTACAAGGATTTCCGCTACCGGTAACTCTCATTGCCTGATAAACATAAGCACGTCCTGAAAGAGGGTCTCTTATAGCACCGCCAAGACAAGTTGCCGCACCACCGAATGGCTCGATTTCAGTTGGGTGATTGTGAGTCTCATTTTTGAATTGTACAAGCCACTTTTGTATTTCTCCGTCAACATCAACGTCTACATTTATACTGCAAGCATTGATTTCTTCGCTTTCATCAAGGTCGTTTGCAAGTCCACGTTTCTTAATAATCTTAGTACCTATTGTTGCAATATCCATAAGGGTCATATTCTTTTTACGGTCGCCGTATAGGTCTGCACGAGCAACAATATAGTCAAGCCAAGCAGACTCGATAGCTTTTGAAAGAGGACCTTTTTCAATATCGACATTGTCAAGACTTGTAAGGAATGTTGTATGACGACAATGGTCGGACCAATATGTATCAATAACTTTAAGTTCAGTAAGGGATGGATCTCTGTTCTCTGTATCTCTGAAATAATCACGACAAAAACAAAGGTCTGCAATGCTCATTGCAAATCCCATTTTTGAATGATATTCAGAAACCTTATCATTATCCCAAAAAATAAAGTTGGAAATTCTTTCGATATTTTCAGGAATATCAGACTGCATATTAAGTGTTTCAGGGAGTTCCATAGAAGCTATACGTGATTCAAGCGGATTTATGATGTATGACTTTATCTTTTCAAAATCAGAGTCTGATATATCTCCACCAAATACATAAATTTTAGCACATATAACTTTTGGCTGTTCACCCTGTGTTAAAAGAGCAATACACTGTGCAGCAGAGTCTGCACGCTGGTCATATTGACCCGGAAGATATTCTGTTGCAAATACTTTTTTGTCCGTAGGAACATCAAAGCTATAAAAAAGGTTATCTACATTTGGCTCAGAAAGAACATTAACCCCTGCACGCTTAAAGTCTTCTTCACCAAGACCTTCAACGTCATAGCGATTAATAACTCTGAGAGATTCAATGTTTGAAAGTCCAAGATTTTCACGCAAATCATTTAAGATATGCTGAGCCTCAATATCAAATCCCAAATTTTTTTCTACGAACAGTCTTAAAACGTTAGACATCAGTACAACTCCATTCATAAACTCAATATATTGCGAATTCGTTAGGTGTAGCAACACCTGTTTCTATTGCATGCTTTTTTAAATTTTCATAGAACATAGCTTCGGTAATCCCCATATATGGAATTACATAAATCGAGGCAATGCTAAAGGTTGCTGTTACTAAAATCAGCCAAGGGATAAAGCTTAAATACATAAGTAAAATATCGCCCTTGAATCCCTTTGTTATTCTTTTGCTTATTTCAATAGCTTCGGTAGAAGAAAGGGTAGGATTATCACAAATAATGTATCTTGTCATAGAGTATGAAAGTCCCTTTATAATTCCGGGAACAAGCAAAAGTATAGACCAAAGAGAAACAAAGATATTCCTAATGATTTCAGTTAGAAGGAACTTAATGTAATTGTTAGAAGCAGAGGTATAAACATATTGTGATTTAAACTCATTGTTTCTAAGACAATTAGTATAGTATCCTGAAAGTGCAACTGTTATTGGATACAAAAGTAATGATACAATAGGCATAATCCAAAAAAGATTGAACATAGCAGGACTAAGATAAAGCATATCAGAGATACCGTCAGTATTGCGTTTAACATATAAATTGACATAATTATTTCCTGCACCGATTAAAAATGGCAAAATACCGGCAAGAAATATTGAAACCCAACGATTGTAAACCGAGATAAAATTCCTGGCCTCAAATTTTATGGCAGGTCTGTTCAAAACATTCATAAGGAATAATCCTTTCAATAAAAATAATAGAAATATTTTATCAAGATACTAAATTAAATACAATACTATTGACGAAGCGTTTTTGTAGAAATTTGATAAAAAAAGCAAAGAAAAAACGGTAAACAAAACAAAAGGAAAAAGAGCGTATAAAAGTTGCTCTTTTTCCTTTGTATTTTTATAACAAGCTTTAATTAATATGAATGATTTTGCAATTGACTGGTCTTTGCCTTTTCGGCTAATTTTGAAATACCATCTTTTAAATTCTGAGGCACTTTATTATCAGGTATAAACATAACTGTTTTATCACCGCTGTCAAGAGTATATCTTATAAAGTATCCGCCCATTGGAGAATAGTAGCTGTAATAAGAATTCTTTTTAAGTGATGAAATTGTGTCAGCATCAGTGATTTTGAATGAATTGGAGAATGAGCTGTAATCATTTTTGCCTGACTCATTCAAGGCTACTTTAGTTGTTCTTCCACCTATAAACTGATAGGAGTTTCCTGCGTTATATGAAAATGTCCACGGATAATTTATAGAATAAAGTTCTCTGTCGATTATTTCTGCTGAAACAATCTTTGTAGTGTTTTCAAAAGAACTTAAAAGTGCATTGTCTTCAAGGAATTTTATTGTATTCTTCATATCACTTGTAATATTAACATAGTAACAGTTGTCGTAATAAGTGTGTCCTGAAAGAGAAAAGAGATTATCTTGTGTTAATTCTGCCACCAATTCTACATTAGGATCAACTTGAGATTGAGAATAGCCATCATTCTTATCCATTTGTGGAACACCTACAAAACCGATAACACCCAAGAGTTCAGAAGTTGAAAAATATCTGTCTTTAATAGATTGAGATTTTAAATCTTCAGCAATGCACTCACGCAACTTTTTACGCTGAACATCTGTAAGCTCGCAAGGGTCTTTAATATCAAGGTTGTTAGAAAGCAGGTAAATATTAGATTCAGTTCCTTGAATTATATTCTTAAGACTTAAGATATTTTCTTTATCTTTCTTAGAAATTGGTTGTGTAAATACTGAATCAACAAGAGAGTTATATTTCTCTGTCTTTTCAATGCTTAACATTTTTTCAAGAGTAGAAATTCTTACCTGCTCATAATAACGAGTTATGGTCTTTCCGTCTTTAAGAGTATATTTAAGATATATATTTCCGTAAACGGCATCGTCTTTTGACTTTGGATTTTCTTTTTTATTATAACTTACTTTGCCATCTTCAATGATTAATTTATGCAACTTGATAATTTGCTCAATATCATTTTTAGATGTGATGTCATCAAGGTATCCATTCATTTCACTCAATGATGAAGTGGCGTCATATCCTGAACCGGAAGATGAATTAAAGAAGAGTGATGAACCGGCAGGAATACTGATATCAACACTTTTTACATCAGTAACATTTGGTTGCTTTGAGCTGTAACCAAAAAGACCTGTTATAAAGAAAAGACAAAATACAAGTCCGACGCATAGGTGGATAGGAAGCTTTGTAAGGTCCTTAACAAATATTTTAACTTTTCTTATCATTATAATCTTAGCAAGCATATAAATAAGGATAAATGCTACAATTGCAAGGATAATAGAAGTTGTGCGTGGAAGGAACTCCTGAAGTACTTTAGCAGCAGCACAAGAGCCTGCAAAGGAAATTATAAAGGCTGCAATATTATTTACGATTTGGTTTGCACCAATAAATCCTGCATATTCTGCACGACGCTTATTGATTGTAAGCAAACCTAAGACAAAACCTGCCAAAGATGCAAAAATCCAACCGATAGAGGCTTTAAAGTTAGGAGCAATCCACTTTACGACTTCATTAAGAGAATCATAAGAGGCTGCAGACGGAACTACGTTTTTGTTTGTCAAAACAGTATAGAAGTTTATATTTTCACTCATAAAACTGCTCGGAACAAGATAAGAATATTTATCCGTTAAAGAAACAGGGGTAATGCCGAGAGACCAAATTATCTGATTATTATTGAGAGTATATTCGTTTCCGAGAAGGAATAGCGACATAAGCTCATTTATGCAGAAAAAGATAATGTTTGGCAACAAGACTAACATTAATGAATATATAATGGCCTCAGAGGCTGTTCCTACTGCACTTGTAACAATTGATGATACCGTGAATGCAAAAAAGAACATTGCAAAGTACCCAACAGCAAGTATAAGAATAGACATCAAAAGCTCTTTTGAATATCCAAAATATCCAACGTTAATAAAGAAAATTACAAGCATAGGAACAAAGATAGCTATAAATGCTTGCAACAATCCTGCAAGATATGTGGATGAGAAGAGTGTAGTTCTGTTTATGCCAAGGCTAAAATAAACGTTAACCGAATTTTTCTTTGTCATAAATTTAAGCTTTGAAACGCCTAACAAAACTCCACAAATTAAAAGAGCCAATGGAATTATCATAGCAAACATCATAAGTGATTATTAATTAGTTAGAATATACTTATATTTTTTGGCAATATCGTACTTTGTGTTTTCCATAATATTGAACTTTATTACATTTTTTATAGATATAAATGAAAGAATGGGGTAGACGAGGCTCAATAATCCGAATATTATCGCAGGATAACCGAGGTTTTCTTTCATTGTGTTAGAAAAATTAATTCTAAATGGATTGTTGCCTTTTCTTTTAGTTGAAGATGCCTGAGATGTCATAGTCTCCATCCTCCATTTCATCAAGGAATATTTCTTCAAGGGAAAGTGGGAAGCGTTCAAGCAAAACAGGGGACATATCACGAAGCTTTTGTTCAAATTCATCTGCATCGCCAAGTGATGTAAGAGAAAATAGCTTTCCATCTTGTGTAATACGCTTGTAGTTGAGTCCCTTAAAGTCATCGACACTCATTTCCTTATCAAAGGCAACTCTGAATTTGCTTCTGCTTCCGCTCATTTCATTAACAGAGCAGTCAAGAACAATTTTTTGACCGTTAATAAGACCAATGTGGTCGCATAAGTCTGCAAGGTCGTGAAGATTATGAGATGAAATAATAACTGATGTTTCTTTTTCAGCCATATATTCAAGTAGGAGTTTGCGTGAAAAGTTTCTTTTTGCAGGGTCAAGACCATCAAAAAGCTCATCAAGCAAAAGATATTTAGGATGTGTAGACATTCCGAGAACAAGCTCAGCTTGCCTTTGCATTCCTTTTGAAAATCCATTTATATGTTTGTTTGCATCCAGACCAAATGCTTCTGTAAGCTTTTTAAAGGTCTCATCATTAAAGTTGGGATAAAAGCCTTTATAGAATTTAGCCATCTTCGTCATTGTTGAATAAGGTCTAAAATATAAATCGTCAGGAACATAAAAAAGTCCTTTTCTTATATTTTGATTATCATATACGTTTTCTCCGTCTATAAGGATTTCACCTTCGTTAGCCTTATAGATACCTGCAACGGTTTTGAGCAAAGTTGTTTTACCGGCACCATTGTATCCGACTAAACCGTAAATAGAAGATTTATCAACGGTAAATGATAAATCTTTTATTGCTGTAAAGTCGCCGAATTTTTTCGTAACACTTTTTATCTCTATCAAGCGTTAGCCCTCCTTAAATATCTCGTTAATAAGATTCAGAATATCATCTTTGGTAATACCTTTGGAAATAGAAGAGTTTATTACATCTCTTAAATCTATTAGTGCATTTTCTTTAATCTTAGTGTTGGAAAATGCATCTTCGCAAACAAAACTGCCACGGCCTGCAACAGTATAAATAACACCTTCAATCTCAAGTTCGGAAAACGAACGCTTAACTGTGTTAACATTGACAGATAACTTTTTTGACAGTTCTCTAATGGAAGGTAACTGTTCGTTTGGCTTAAGTATTCCTAATTGAATTAATAACATTATTTGCTCTTTAATTTGAATGTATACAGGTGTTCTGCTCTTCAAGTCTATTTCAAACATGGCATCACTCCTCTCAAGACAGTATGTGTGATATG
>CAYMZO010000024.1:9491-12140 GCA_964394885.1 uncultured Eubacteriales bacterium
GGAGTGATGCCATGTTTGAAATAGACTTGAAGAGCAGAACACCTGTATACAGTAAGTGTGATATCTGTTCTATTACAGTTATCATTATAACTTATATTTTCTAAAAAACAAGGTTAAAAAGATTACAATTTTATTAAGATATTGCTCAATGTTAAGTATTTATCATTAGACTTTATTTACTTTCTTGTAGAAATTTGTTAAACTATACTATAATAGTTGTAAACTTATTTTGCCTAAGCAATAAGGAGTTAATAAGCAATGAACACACTTGATTATTTTGAATATATGGATCAACAGAGAAATAAACTAACGGAGATAATGCCATCAGTAGGAACAATTCCTTCGTTAACTGATGGCACGAATAATGTAATCCAAAATGCCCAGTTGCCATTGTATAGGAATGCTTTTGTGGCGATAATTGCAACATTAGAAGCGAGAGATAAATATACCTGCCACCATTCTGAACGAGTTTCAATAATGGCAGAGCGGTTTTGCAGGTGCCTAAATCTTATGCCTTGGCAAATCCAGGTTATTGAAGTTACGGCAACTGTACACGATATCGGAAAAGTCGGAATATCCGATGCAACACTAAAAAAGGCAGGAAAGCTTGATGATGATGAATGGAAAGAAATGAAAAGCCATTCATCAATAGGAGAGGACATAATTCTAAAAGCAGGAAAGCTTAACAGTATTTCCGAAGGCGTGCGTTCTCATCACGAAAGATGGAATGGAACAGGGTATCCTGATGGCTTGCAGGGAGAAGAAATTCCATATAGTGCAAGGGTAATAGCAATTTGCGATTCCGTAGATGCGATGATGAGTACCAGAGTATATAGAAAAGCACTAACCCCTGATGTCTGTAAATCTGAGCTTAGAAAGGGCAGAGGAGTTATGTATCAGGCAGACCTTGTAGACATATTTTTGAATAATTGGGATAGCATTGTCGGAATTTTATATGTTGATGAAATTTAATGCAATAAAGTTAAAAGAGCAGATAACATTATGTTATCTGCTCTTTTTTATATCTTTATCTCTAAAAAAATTATTCTTTGTTATTGTCTGTTGCTTTGTTTATCTCAACATTTTCAAGAACTTCGTCTTCATCGTCAAGCTCGACATTTTCCATATCGTCCCAAGTAATTGTTTCCTCAACAAAGCCATTCTTAGCTTTTTTCTTTACAATCAGCTTAACAATAAATCCGCTGAGTATAACAATAACTGAAATTAACCAACCGCCGACAAGATTTGCCCAGAATGGATATCCACCATAGATGCCACCGTTTTTAGCAAACAATGAAGAAATATTCCAAACGAAGAGAACTGTTAATAATATAGGAGCGATAAACTTAATGGAAATATTAAACCACCAAGCAGGTATTTTAAATTTGTTTGTGTTTTTGTTAACTTCTGTTCGTACTTTTTCAGCACTAAAGAACCAGCCGATAGCAATACACTCAAATATACCAATCAAAATCATATTATATTGGTTGGTCCAATTGTCAACAATATCTACCCAAGCGAGTCCTGCACGAGTTACAAAAAGTAAAGAGAAGATAAATGATGCTATACACACGTTTCTTGTTGTCTTTTTATGTGAAAGCTTAAATTTATCTGAGATTGCAGTAGAAACACCTTCAACAATAGAAAATGCAGAGTCGATTGCCAATGTAACAAGAGTAAGATAGAAAACAACTCCAAATACAGCGTTTAACCAACCGACGTTAGTAAGGTTAACGATTGTCTGTGGATAAATAATAAATGCAGTTGCAATTCCTGATGTTGACATATTGTCAAGCATTCCAACACCACTCATTGTTGTGAACAAAACAATACCGGATAACAAGCTTACAGCCATATCTGCGAATGCAATAATAATCGCATCAACGGCGATATTTGACTTTCTGTCAAGGAATGAACCGTAAGCAAACATAATTGCCATCATAATAGATAAACTGTAAAACACCTGACCAACAGCATCAACCCATAGTTGTGCATTTGCAAGTGCAGACATATTAGGGATAAATAAACGAGCAAGACCTTCCATTGCACCGCCCATTGTAAGTCCCTTTATAGCCATAAGTCCAAGAAGGACAATAGGAAGGAAAACAGTGTATTTAACTACCTTTCCAACGCTTCTTGCACCATTTCTAATGCAATAATAGATAAGTGCCCAAGCAACAATAATACCGACAACGCAAATCATAGGTATGGTGTATCCTGTAACATCCCAAGTGGTTTGAATAATGTTAGGGAATACTTCGCTTGCAGCTTTTGCATCTCCTGTCATACCGGCAAACTTAAAGCTTCCAACAACCATTATTAAAACCCAGGCGAATATTGCAGCATAGTAGCTTGCAATAACAAATGCGTTGGTAGTTGCTGCCCAGCCAATAGGCTCAAGCTTTTTGTCAATACCCCTTAAAGAACCGGGAGCACCTTGTCTCATTCTTCTACCAATTGCAATTTCCATCATAAGCAATGGGATTCCTAAAATTATCATTGCTAAAAGATATACAAGGAGGAAAGAACCTCCACCATACTTAGCAGCAAGTCCGGGAAAACGCCAAGCGTTGCCAAGACCAACAGCAGAGCCAACAGCAGCAAGAATAAATGTACTTCTTGAAGCCCATGTTTCTCTTTTCATAAAAA
>CAYMZO010000025.1:0-824 GCA_964394885.1 uncultured Eubacteriales bacterium
GAAATCACAATAATTATAATGTAAAATTAAAATATCTGTTTCCGAGCCAAACACATTTTTGTCTTAGGCCGTTAGGGTATAGTTTACACATATTAAACTGTGCCTCCCATTGTGGAAAGGAATCTGCATTTTAACTAATAAAACCTTTTGTGATTTACAAATGGTTTATTTTAGATTATTAATGTCGATTGTCTTTTTAGGGCTGTCGGCTTTTTTTATTGTAAATGCAAAGAGTTTTTGGTTGGATTATCGTTTTGTATCAAACGGGAAACCGTTAAAAAATAAAGGAGATTTTAATGATGAACAAATCAAAACTATTAGCACTTGTTCTTTCTCTTGTAATGGCATTTTCTCTTGCAGCTTGCGGAGGAAATTCAGACGCTGACACAACAACCACAACTACTGAGGCTGCTGCAAAAATTGATGTTGTTGAAGTAGCTGACGCAAAACTTCCTGATTTTACTGTTAAAATCAATGACAAAGAGTATAAGAACGCAGACTTTGCAACACTTAAAGTTTACTCAATCGAGTCAACTGCAACTAACAAGAGCGGTGAAGAGATTACTGCTACATACGTTGGATACAAGCTTAAGGACATTTGCGACCTCTTAGAGCTTGACTTTTCAAACGGTATAGCTGCTGTTGCATCTGACGGATATACAATGGATTATGACAAGGGTCAAATAAAAGCTGACACCACTCTTCTTGCAATTACAAAAGATGATTCAGCAGAAAAAGGATTGTTTGTTGCACCTTGTGCAGAAACAGTTGCAAACCTCTATGCAAAGATGGTTACAACTATCACTGTAAAATAATTTATAAAG
>CAYMZO010000025.1:834-12138 GCA_964394885.1 uncultured Eubacteriales bacterium
GTCAGCCTTTTTATTGTAGTACAACACTTTTTTAATTAATGTTAGCAATCTTCAATTACGTTATCGTCAAGATTATTGTGAATTTTCTCCTTACACTGCTCAACAATAAGCTTATATTCATCGTATGTTGAAAATATATTTATAAGTTTTAGCAATGAACTTGTTGAAAGACGTGTTGGTAAATCAAGGGCTTTTAAAAGCTCTGTTCGCAACTGCTTACTGTCTTTCCCTCCGGATATTCCGTCTTCATAAAAATCTGTACTCGTTATTTTTTTGCTTGGGACTTCAGTATGTTCACAGGTAACTCCTGCCTTTTCGAGTGCTCCAATTATAATCTCTGTCGGAATCCCCTCAACTCCGAGTTTACCTTCTTTTGACGGAGAGTCCTTTCGCCTTTCCTTGCCAAAAATATCGGGAACATAGGCGTGAGTTACACACTCTTGAGGTACACTTCCTCCAATAAAAGAACGGATTTTAAAGCCGGCAGAATCACTGTCGGTTAAAATTACTATACCCTTTGTCTTTGCAAGATTTTTAATCAACTTTTGCTTTTCTTTATCCTTAAAAATTGCAAACCCATCGGTCTCTATTATAACCGCATCGAGTATTGAAGAGAGCTTTATTTTATCGTACTTCCCCTCTACAATAATTACCTTATCGACCTTTATCATTCTCTTCTCCACTATGCTCTTGCGAGCTTAACCATAAGCTGTTCAAAAACAACTTTTGTATTTTGCGTTGAACCTTTTAATTTTTCATCTGCTTCGCTTAAATAATCAAGGCATTTATAGAGCTGTTCTTTAGATATTTTTCTGCTTCTCTGCCCTGCATTTTTAAGCCTGAAATCACTCTTATATTGTGTTTTAAAATTCTGTTTAAGCAAAGACAAGTCGTTCCCACTTTCCAAAACAACTTTTGCCCTGTACATATCAACATAAGCACTAATTAATGCACCACTTATCATTACCGGCTCTGTTTTTTGAGTAAGTAAAACATCGAGCAAAGTAAACGCATTATCAAAAGAATGTGCAAGCAGAGCATCTACCATTTTAAAGGCTGTTGCCTCCACGGATTTTATTGCAACTGCATCAATTTTTTCGGTTGTTATCTCTCCATTAGAATAAGCACAAACCTTTTCAAGTTCATTTAAAAGCGTATTCATATCTGTTCCAACAAGGGATATGAGATATGACGCATTGCCGGAGGACAGCTGGCAATTTCTCTTTTTTGCACCCGAAATAAGGAGTGCAACCAAATCGTTAGCTGTTCTTTTATTTAATTCAACAACCGCTCCGTTTTGCTCAACAAGCTTTAATATCTCTTTTGAATTTGCCTTTTTAATTGAAAATCCGTTTATATCCATCCAAAATATCAAAACGCAGGTTTCGGGCAAATCGGAAAGTACTTCAATTATTTTATCCTTTTCAGAATCAGGTGCAGAGTCAAAATCATAATCGTGAACCAACACGCAAGTTTTATCACACATCATCGGCAAAGCTTCAACGCAAGATGCTATTTCATCTGCATTGGCATTAGATTCCTCAAGATAGTGCATATTAAAGGTTTCAAGCCCCTGTGGCACAACTTTTTTTGCAATGAGTTTTGCATAAAACTGCTTTAGATATCCCTCATCACCCTTTATAAGATAAACCGGCAAGAAATTGCCACTTGATATATTCTTTTTTAAGCTTTGTTCATTAAGCTTCATTCCGACAATCTCCTTGCTGAAAATTCTTTTTCTCCACGAGTTTTAATTTCTATTGAATTGCCCGATGTTGAAATCGCATTTCCACCGTTACTATTTATACTTTGGACAATTAAATCTGCCGTATCTTTTTCATCGGATATAATTATAATACCAAACTGCTTATAATCCAACCCCTTTGGAACTTTTGATTTTGAAACAAGAATATCTGCACTTTGGTATTCCTTTGGAATTTTTCCAACATCCGTTGCAGGTGAAAAAGTTATAAGCACCTTTAAGTTTTCATTTATTACAGTTGCAAATGATGCAGTATTATCGCTTAAGCAATAAATTTTTACATCGTTCCACATATCAATTTGAGTATCTAAAACTTCGTCTTTCTTTTTTTCAACGACTGAGCAAATATTATACCCTTTTTCAATGCTCTGTGCAACTTCACCTTTATCTTTTTCCGGCACAGGCACAAGCATTAAATCTATCTGTTTTGTATTATTGGAAAACAACAAATCATCTATATTATACTTTGCAATATAATCTCCCGAACAGCCTATTACTGCACTGTGATTTTGTCTGCTAAGTATAACGCTTGAGCCGTTTCCAACATCCGCTACCTGAATTTTTGTAATATCTCTATTTATAATCTTATCTGCAAGTACAGAGCAAAGTAATATATTTATAGAAAGCAAAGCACAGAGTTTAATCTTTTTACCCTTATCAATTTTCAGTATCAGTGCAACAGCTATAATTAAAATAGTCGCTATCATCCACAAAACAATATAATCGTTTTGAAGAGATACATAGGCAAATGGAAGTTTTGCAAGAGATTTTGCACACCACAAAATATACTTTGCCATAACACCGCTTATAAAGAGCAAAGGAAATTTTATAACTGATATAAACGGAATGGCAGAGATAAAAACTCCTACTCCGGAAATTACCATTGCAATGCTTGCAACATTTACGGTAAGCAAATTTGAAAGCAATGACACAAACGAAAACGCCTTAAAACCTACAATCATTACAGGGAGCATAAACAAATTGGCACTGATTGTTACCGATAAAATTTCTGCAACAACTTTTAATATTTTCTTTTTTCTTTCTCCGTTGAGCAATTCTATTTTGGGGTTTATATATCTTTTAAATGCAGGAGAGAGAATTAATATTCCCAGAGTTGCAGTAAACGAAAGCAACAGCCCGATGTTCATTGCAGAAAACGGGTTTGTAATAGCTATTAGCAGTGCAGACAATCCAAGCGAATTAAGAGAGTCTGACTCCCTGTCTAAAACTGTTCCCGCAAAAAACACAAGCATCATTATTCCCGCTCTCATTGCAGACGGTGAAAATGCTGCAAGTGCAACTACTCCAACAACAAACAGAGCTGAAACTGCTGCTGACTTTTTCCTTCTTACGCCTGCACTTCTTAAAAGGTCATACGCAAGCAGCGACCACATTGATGTATTTAGTCCGGACACGGCAAAAAGATGTGTCAATCCTGTTTCCTTAAAGCTTTTGTACGCCTCATCAGACATAAGCTTTGTTTTTCCTGTTTGCATTGCAACGAGAACTGCACCCTCATCTTTTGGCAAAAGAGCTAATATTGTATCGTTTATGTACTCACGCATTTTTATAAATATGTTATATGGCGGTCTTTTTGTTGCTTTGGTAAGCTCAACCTCTTCGTATGTATATGCACCGACATAAACGCCTGTGGACTTATAATATTGCTTTGCACTTTTATCATTGCCAAGCTCATAGATTGTAGCATTCTTAATTTTTACGGTATCATAATATTCTGCATCAGTCAAAAACTTTGCAGACAATCTTATTTTCATATTAACATCTTGACCATTTACTTTGGTTGTCTTTATTAAATACCTCTGCGTTCCTGTTGACGAAGCACCTAAATCCTCTATCACTCTTCCTTCAATCGGCACGGTCTGCTCGGCAAGCTTAATTTGAGGTGTGTATTCATAGTATGTTTGTGCTAAAAAAAACAAGACAAGCCGACATTACCGCCAAAAACGCTGACGGAAACAATGCCTCTTGTCTTATTTGTTTAATTGAAATTGAAATTATAAATGCAACGGTAGCGATTGCAAGCAATATAAAAGCAAATTTATCCCCCGTCATTCCTATTAAAACGAGAGTCAGCAGAAATGATATTCCGATAACTGCCATTGGTCGTTTCAATTAAATCAGCTCCAATTTTTTTGAAAAAGGGGACAAAATTTGGTTTTTATATTAGCCCGGAGGCCACGTGAAATCTCTTCCGCCAAGCAAATGAAAATGAAGATGCGGAACTGTCTGCCCTGCACTTTGACCTATATTTGTTACTACCCTAAAGCCATTATCAAGCTTGAACTCTTTTGCAAGCTTTGATGCAACTTCAAAGATATGTGCAACAACGGCAGAATTACTTTCGTCAAGCTCTGCAACCGATTTTATATGTTGCTTTGGAATAATGAGAATATGGATAGGTGCTTTTGGGTCAAGGTCGTGAAACGCAAGAACTTTATCGTCCTCATACACCTTGTTAGACGGGATTTCTCCATTAACTATCTTACAAAAAATGCAATCCACTATAACTCAACTCCTTTATTTGAAATCTATTTAAGCATTGAACCTACAATGCCTTCGACCGCTTTAACTGCATCGTCAACCTTTGAAATATCTTTTCCGCCTGCCATTGCACTGTCTGGCTTACCGCCACCATTTCCTCCTGCAATTTTAGCAACTTCTCTAACGATATTTCCTGCGTGTGCTCCCTTTGCAACAGCATCTTTTCCACAAGCACAGGCAAAGTTTACACTATCTTTAGCAGTTTGTGTTCCTGCAACAACAATGACGATATTTTCACCATTTTGCTTTGCACTGTCGCACATTGAACGCAAATCGTTTGGTGCTGTATCTTTTACAACTGCTGTTATAAGCTTTATTCCGTTCATTTCTTTTGCATTTTCAAGCATACTTTTTGCACTTATTGATGCAAGCTCGCTGCTCAACTGCTCGACCTGCTTTTCCTTTGCCTTTAGGTCTGCAACAAGGGTTGTTGCTCTTGCTGAAAGTTCAGCTGTGTTTGAAAGCTTCATTGAGATTGCAGTTGACTTAATGAGATTTTCTTTTTCATCTATAAAGTCAAGCACTCCAAATCCCGTAACGCCCTCGATACGTCTTACTCCGGCAGCAACTGAGCTTTCACTGATTATTTTAAAGAGTCCGAGCTTTCCTGTGCTGTTAACATGAGTACCACCGCAAAGCTCTGTTGAGAAATCTCCTGCTTTTACGACTCTTACTATGTTTCCGTATTTTTCTCCGAACAATGCCATAGCACCAAGCTTTTTAGCTTCATCTATGGGCATTTCGGTTGAGCTTACTTCTATTCCCTCAAGAATTATACTGTTAATTTCTTGCTCGACCTTTGATATTTCTTCTGGGGTCATAGCAGAAAAATGTGAAAAGTCAAAACGTACTGTGTTTGCAGTTACAAGCTGGCCTGCCTGCTCAACGTGATTTCCGAGAACTTTTCTAAGAGCAGCTTGAAGAAGGTGAGCTGCTGTGTGGTTACGCATTATTGCTTTTCTTGTTGTAGCGTCAACCTGTGCAGATACAGTTTCATTGGCCTTTGCTGTACCGCTTGTTATTGTTCCCTCGTGAAGGAAAACTCCGTTTTGAGTTTTAATGGTATTATCAACTTCAAACGTAAACCCTTCACTTGAAATTATTCCTATGTCGCCAACCTGTCCACCGCTTTCAGCATAAAAAGGTGTTCGGTCAAGAACAATAACTATTCCATCGCCCTGGTCTGCTGTATCTACCTTTTCTCCGTTAACGATTATTGCATTTATCTTGGCTTCTGAATTAAAGGTTTCATAACCTAAAAATTCTGTTTTTGCAAGTCCCTCGGCGGCATTTCCTGTTCCCTTCCAAGCATCTGCACCTGCATCTTTTCTTGCGTTTCTTGCTCTTTGTCTTTGTTCTGCAACAAGCTGTGAGAACTTTTCCTCATCAACTGTCATAGATTTTTCTTCCAAAATTTCTTTTGTAAGGTCTATTGGAAATCCGAATGTATCTGAAAGCTTAAAAGCATCTTCTCCGCTAAGTACGGTTGAATTTGCGTTTTCTATCATTTCAGCAAGAAGTTGCATTCCTGTGTCTATTGTCTTTTCAAAGCTTTCTTCTTCGCTTTGAATTATTTTTATTATAAAGTCGTGCTTTTCAACAAGATTTGGGTATGCAGACGCATTTTCCTTTATTACTGTTTCTGCAACCTCTGAAAGGAATGGACGGTCTATTCCAAGCAACCTTCCGTGCCTTGCAGCTCTTCTGAGCAAGCGACGAAGAACATATCCTCTACCTTCATTGGACGGCATTACTCCGTCGCCAATCATAAAGGTTGTACTTCTTATATGGTCAGTTATAACACGAAGTGAAACATCGCTTTTTTCATTATCGTGATACTCTACATTTGCAATTTGCATAATATGCTTCATTATGTTCTGAACGGTGTCGACCTCAAATAAATTGTCAACTCCCTGTGAAATACAAGCAAGTCTTTCAAGCCCCATACCGGTATCTATATTAGGATGTGCAAGAGGTGTATAGTTGTTGTTTCCGTCGTTATCAAACTGTGTAAAAACAAGATTCCAAAACTCAACAAATCTATCGCAATCACAACCAACTGCACAATCAGGAGAACCGCAGCCTTGTTCCGGTCCTCTGTCATAATAGATTTCTGAGCAAGGTCCGCAAGGTCCTGCTCCGTGTTCCCAGAAATTATCTTCTTTTCCGAGTCTTACCATATGGTCAGGAGCAACACCTATTTCTTTTGTCCATATTTCGTAAGTTTCATCATCATCTTCATATATGCTTACAAAAAGCTTGTCAACAGGCATTCCCATAACCTTTGTGCAGAATTCCCAAGCCCAGGCTGTTGCCTCGTGCTTGAAATAATCTCCAAAGGAAAAGTTGCCGAGCATTTCAAAATATGTTCCGTGCCTTGCTGTTTTACCGACTCTTTCAATGTCGGGTGTTCTAATACATTTTTGGCACGTTGTTACTCTTTTTTTAGGAGGAGTAACCTCACCTGTAAAGTATTTTTTCATTGGTGCCATACCAGAATTTATAAGAAGTAAGCTCTTGTCTGCTTGAGGAACAAGAGGAAAGCTTGGCAAACGAAGATGCCCCTTACTTTCAAAAAAGCTTAGGTATTTCTCTCTTATTTCATTAAGTCCTGTCCATTCCATAATTAACTCTCCCTGTTACGTCAGAAAACACTGCAAAAGCAGTTTAAATACGTCGAATTTTACGTTAAAAGTTTATTTGATAATTTTACTATTATAATACATCTTTGTCAACTATTCAGACCTGTTACATTTTCTGCAATTTCCTTAAATACAGGTGCACAATCACCGCTTCCGCTTGTTCCGTATTCTTTCATTATAGCGACTGCATACTGCGGATTTTCTGCCGGAAAGAAACCAACAAACCAAGAATGACATATTTCTACTCCGTCTTTATAAGACCCCGTCTGTGCTGTTGCGGTTTTTCCACAGGCAGTTGTGTTTACAGGCTTTGCTCTTTCATTTTGGTCAACGACGTATTTAAGCATAGATTTAACCTTTTGTGCAGTGCTTTTAGACATTGCTCTTTTTTCCTGAGTTGCTTTATATTCTTTGGTTGTATTGCCGTTATTATCAATTAAAGCCTTAACCAAATAAGGTTGTGTATAATATCCGTCTGCCGCTATTGTTGCAAAGGCTGATGCCATTTGAAGCGGTGTAGCAAGCAATTCGCCCTGTCCAAATGCAAAGTTTGCTATTGCAGCCTCTGAATTAAGGCTGCTTAGAAGAGGTAGATTTCCCTCGTTAGTTTCTATTCCGTCTGCCAAAGTAACGCTACTTGAAAGCCCCATTTTTTTTGACATATTTATAAGTGTATCCATTTTCATTCTATTTGCCATCTCAATAAAATACGTGTTGCACGAAACTGACAATGCCTCTTTCATATCAATATTTCCATGGCCGCTTTTATCAAAACAAGAAAATATTTTTCCGCTTCTTTCTGTACTTCCCGTGCAAGTATATCGTGTATCTGGTGAAATTGAGTTATTTTCTATTGCAGCACAGGCAACAATTGCTTTAAACGATGAACCGACCGAATAATTTAAGATACATCTATTTATAAACGGAGAATTTTTGCTTTGCAAGCTTGCACCTAAATCGTTTGGATTAAAGGTTGGTCTACTTGCCATTGCTTTTATTTCACCTGTACCCACTTTAACTACAACAGCACATCCACACTCTATCCCGTTGTTGTTAAGAGCCTGTTCGGTTATTCGTTGGATTTGAGAGTCAAGAGTCAGCATTAATCCGTTACAATTATAATAATCGCTATCTCTCACCTCTATTTCAGAGCCTTGCAAAAGTCTGCCCAAAGCGTCAACATTAAAACCTGCTACAAGCTTTCCGCTGTTTTCAGAAAGATACTCATCAAAACTTTTTTCAAGCCCTGAAACGCCCTTGCCCGAATTGTCAAGATAACCTATTATGTGTGATGCAATTTGATTATCTGAATATCTTGACATAACCTTTATCACCTTTGTGTCTTTTGGTGCTTCTATTTCATTATCAAGACGAATTAATGTTGGCTTTCCGTCTGATAAATTCTTGGTAAGCTGTTCAAAATCATCATCTGAAATGTTTCCCTTTAATCCTGAAAGTGCAAGAGATGTAGGCTTTACAGCCAAAAAGTATTTAGGAGATGAGTTTGTAAGCGGTGTTCCATTACAGTCATATATTGTACCTCTTGATGTATCAATGCTTATTGACCTTGTATTGCTTCTTGCCGCACTTTGCTTATAGTCCTGCATATTAATACTTACAAATCTGAATATAAGCCCTGCAAGAGAAAATACAAGGCCACAAAACAGCACAATAACTCTTTTATTCATAACAAAAGCACCTCCGAGTTTATTATTGACTCTTCAGTGCTTTGTAATTCTTTTATTTGATTTTATAAAAAGATAGGGTCGATTTATTAAATCTGTGCTGACAATGACTCCTCTTTAATTTCAACCATAAAACGTGAAAGTGCATCCTTCCACGAAGGCAATCTTTTAAAGCAAGCATCATCAAGACTCTTTTTTGACAGCCTTGAGTTTTTTGGTCTTGTTGCCTTTGCATTATACTCTTCTGTTGATATTCCGATTACTTTTGTATCTGCACCATAGAGCTTTATTATCTCCTGTGCAAACTCCGAAAACGAACAATAATCTTCATTTGTAGCATGATAAGTTCCATATTTTTCTGTTGAAATCATATCACAAATAAGAGCAGACAAATCTTTTGTATATGTCGGAGAACCAACCTGGTCATTTACTACTCTTATTTCATCTCTATCGTTTGAAAGTTTCATAATAGTCTTAACAAAATTATTACCGTTTTTACCGAAAACCCAAGAGGTTCTTAAGATAAAGTGCTTTTTGCAATACTTTTGTACTGCCAATTCGCCCTCAAGCTTTGTTTTTCCATATACATTAAGAGGACCTGTTGAAGAATCTACCTCAAACGAGTTTGTTCCCGAACCGTCAAAGACATAGTCTGTACTTATATAAAGCATCTTTGCATTTATGTTTTGGCAAGCCTTTGCAATATTTTGACTGCCTAAAACATTTACATCTCTGCATTTTTGCGTGTCATCTTCAGCATTGTCAACAGCTGTGTACGCAGCACAATGAATGACTGCCGACGGAGATATTTTTTTAATATACTCGCTCACCGACTCTTCATTCACAAGGTTAAAATCCTGCGTATCAGTTGCAATACATTCTATACCCCTTGAACGCAATTCACATATAACATCAAATCCGAGTTGCCCTGAGGCTCCAGTAACTAATACTTTCAAACAAAACATCCTTTAGAAGTTAATAACTTAAAAATCACAATCACTCTGCGAAAGAAGCGGTGCATTTAAATCTTTATCAGACAAAATAGGATTTTCAATTTTCCAATCTACCGCTATTTCAGGGTCATCAAATCTAATACTTCTATCGCATTCCTTGGAATAAAAATCATCAACTTTATATAAAATTTCTGTTTCATCCTCAAGAGATAAAAAGCCGTGTGCAAATCCTTTTGGCACAAACAGCTGATATTTATTTTTTTCGCTAAGTTCAACGGCAATCCACTTTTTATATGTTGGCGAGTTTTTCCTAAGGTCTACAACTACATCCATTAAGCTTCCTCTTGTACACGTAACAAGCTTGCTCTGTGCCTTTGGAGCTTTTTGAAAATGAAGTCCTCTTACTGTTCCTTTAAACTCGGTTCTGGAACGATTGTCTTGAACAAACACAACATCTATACCTAAGTTTTTGTACTTTTCATAAGAATAGGTTTCCATAAACCAACCACGATTATCTTCAAACACATCCGGCTTTACCAATAAAACTTCCGGCAAAGCAGTTTTAACTATATCCATAAATATACCACCAATCAAAAACCCGCCAAAGCACTAAGCTTGCGGGCTCTTATTATGCTATTCTTCGTCGTCATCTCGACCCCAATATGGACGCTCGCCAAAATTTTCAGAGTAAAGAATCTTTCCGCTTGCAACACGTTTAAGATGCTCGCCATAATTAGATTTTCCATATTTTTGTGCAGACTCAAGCAATTTACGCTTTGATATCCAACGCATATTATATGCAATCTCTTCAGGTGCAGAAATAATTATACCTTGAAACTGTTCAACAGTTCTTATAAAATTCGCAGCGTCGAGAAGTGCGTCAACAGTACCTGTGTCAAGCCATGCAAATCCCCTTCCCATAAGCTTAACGTCAAGGTCTCCAAGTTCAAGATACATTCTGTTAATGTCTGTTATCTCGTATTCTCCTCTTGCACTCGGAGTAAGTTTTTTTGCAAAATCGACTACTCTGTTATCGTAAAAATACAAACCTGTTACAGCGTAATTTGACTTTGGATTTTCCGGCTTTTCTTCAATTGAAACAGCAATTCCGTTCCTGTCAAACTCAACAACACCAAAATCATTTGGGTTGTCAACATAATAGCCGAAAATTGTTGCTCTGCCCTCGTTACTTGCTGCCATACGGAGCATATGACCAAGGCCATTTCCATAAAACAGATTATCTCCAAGAACCATTGCAACGCTATCGTCCCCAATGAATTCCTCACCGATTATAAATGCTTGACCAAGACCCTTAGGCTCCTCCTGCACTGCATAGGAAAGTTTTATTCCAAACTTTTCTCCGTGTCCAAGAAGATTTTCAAATCTGGGAGTTTCCTCCGGTGTGGAAATAATAAGTATTTCACGAATACCGGCAAGCATAAGCATTGACAAAGGATAATATATCATTGGTTTATCATATATAGGTAGTAGCTGCTTACTTGTAACCGTTGTTAACGGGTAAAGACGGGTAGCTGAACCACCTGCAAGAATTATTCCTTTCAAGATAACACTCCTAAAAGCCGTCCTGGCTTAAATATATTTATAATAAAAAGTAATTTATTTAAGAACATATGAATTAATAATAATACTTTTAGGCATAATAGTCAACCAAATTATTTGTATTACGCTATTGACACAGC
>CAYMZO010000026.1:0-11936 GCA_964394885.1 uncultured Eubacteriales bacterium
TCGCCCTTCTCAGCGCGTTCACGCAGACCGGGCACATTATCTAAGATCCATTTTGATGTTATGGACGGACACTTTGTTCCAAATATTACAATAGGTGCACCTGTTGTAAAATGTTTAAGAAGTATTTCAGATATTTTCTTTGATGTTCACCTTATGATAAGTGAGCCTTTAAAATATATTAAGTCTTTTGCAGATGCAGGTGCAGACCTTATAACTTTTCATATAGAAGCCGACTCAGATGTTGAGCAAACCATAAAAGCAATAAAGGATTGCGAATGTAAGGCTGCATTGAGCATAAAACCAAAGACCCCGGCAAAAGAGGTCTTTAAGTATCTTGAACTTATCGATATGGTTTTGGTTATGACTGTTGAACCCGGTTTTGGCGGACAGTCATTTATGGCTGATATGATGCCGAAGGTCAGAGAAATACGAAATGAGTGCAATTCCCGTGGCATAGATATGGATATACAGATTGACGGTGGCATAAACGAAGACACTATTTGCGATGCTGCAAAGGCCGGTGCAAATATATTTGTATCAGGCAGTACAATATTTGCTTCACAGGATAGCGAAAAAATGATAGACTTGTTAAAGGGCAATGCACAAAAATCCTACAAGGATTAATTGGCACCTACTTTTTCAACAATATTTGAATTGCAGATGCAATCCCAATGCTCTTTGGTCTGAGCAATTTTAGCCTTGTTCTCGGAAATAGACTCGCAGTATTCACTAAGAACAGACTTTAATTTCTTTTGATTTGAAAATCCTTTAAAGATAATTCTATACTTGTTTTCACTTGCATAAAGGCTGCTGTCGGGCGGCTTCAGGAAGCTCGTCATAATAGAACGGCAGGCGTCTATCAAATCATTTTCGTTTTTAAATTCGCAAACGCAGGTAAAGGCTGTGGTTGTAGCAACCTCGTCTTTGTCTGCATCGCTTTGATAAATAGTAAAATATAAAATACAACCGCCAAAAGAGTCTGGTATCGCCTCGATAAGCATTTTTCCGGATGGATGTATATCCTTGTTAAGAATGACGTTTGCTTTTTGCAACAGGGTATAAATAACACGTCGGGTTTCAAGGTCGTTGTAGTCCATTTCTTGGTATGTAATTCCAAGTTCTTGCAAATCGTGGTATGTAAGGCTTATGACAATTGTGTTTTTGGATGTTGCTTCAAAATTCAAGATGAAACATCCCCCTTAAGAACATCTTCTTATTACTATAATATTATCTGTACAGGTTTCTTGCAATGAATAAAAAATGGCAAATGCAGTTTTTTTAAAGAGGTGGCCTAATGAAAGAGCAGGATACGATAAAAACAACCCAGGAAAACAAGCAAATCCGTTCATATATGATAGATATGCTTATAATGTTAACCGCTGTAACTGTTGTGGCTGTGTACCACAACGGTTTTCGTGCATTACTTATGATTGCACTCTCGATTTTAATGGCAGTTGCATGTGAAGCCTCGGTAGATTTAATTAGAAAGAGAAAGCCCGAAAGACTCAGCGATTTATCTGCTGTCTTTACCGGTGCTGCAATTGCACTGATGTTGCCTGCATCTGCACCTATGTGGCTTGCACCTCTTGGAAGTGCCTTTGCAATTTTAGTTGTAAAATTACCGTTTGGAAATGCAAAGACTTCTCTTTTTGTGCCGGCAGCGGCAGGTTTTGCATTTTTGTCTTTAACATATAAAAAATTAGTGTTTACTTATCCGTCTGTTTCATTTGATATGAATAATGTCGCAATGACTGACAGTGATTTTGTTGCAGGTTCATCAACTGCATATATGCTTAGTCAAAGAACATCAATAGGAACAAGTGTTTTAGATGTGCTAAATCTATTTGTAGGCAAGGTTCCGGGACCAATGGGAACAACCTGCCTTTTTGTTATGATAGGATTATTCATCTATATGCTTATTCGACATTCGTCAGAGTGGATAACTTCGGCAAGCTTCATTGCCGCCTGTTCAATCCTTGCTGTATTGTTTCCAAGGGTGCTTACAGGCAGAAGCATTTCACTTGTGATGGAACTTTCTGCCGGAATGCTGTTCTTTGCTGCAATATTCTTTATTTCTGACCCTGCAACTTCTCCAAAAGAGCAGATGTCAAGAGTGCTCTATGGACTTGCAGCGGGAATATTAACAATGATATTCAGATACTTCGGAGCCTTTGAAGAGGGCGTTTGCTTTGTAGTCATAATTATGAATGCACTTAGCACATATTTTGAAACTCTCGGTCAAAAGCTTAACAACGCAATTTCTGCAAAAAATGACGGTAAAAAAAGTACCAATACTTCATCAAATGACAAAAGCGGTAAAAAGCCAAAAGATAAAAAGGTTAAGCAAAAAAAGACTAAAAACAGGAAAAGTAATAAAACCCCAAAATCAGAAGGGGGATATAGCTTATGAAAAAAGATAAAAGCATAAAGCTTGAAAATAAAAAATCCAACGTTAAAAAAGAACCTAAAAAAATAAAACAGAAAAAAAGAGATGCAAATGCTGAATCTCAAAAAGCAAGCTTTGGAAGCGAAATGTTTTCGGAGGCAATAGTCAAAAATCCGGTTCTTGTAAGCACAATCGGACTTTGCCCTGTTGTTGCAATATGCACATCTTTAAAATCGGCATTAATGCTTTCTGTAATAACATATATAACGATGATATTCACACAGATTTTATCAGCTGCACTGTTTAAATCTTGCCCGCAATGGCTTAGAGTTGCACTGTATACGTTGAGTGGAATGGCAGTTGTTGCACCGTCTATGCTGTTCCTTGAAAATATGTTGCAGGAAGATATGGTTGCACTCGGAATATATCTGCCTTTGCTTGCAATAAATCCACTTATAACAAGGCAGTGTGAAAGAGTTGCTATTAAGGAAACAGTCAATAACGCTTTTATAAATGCAGTGTGTTGTGCAACAGGTTATAGTGCTGTTTTGATTATTATGGGATTTGTCAGAGAGCTTTTAGGCTCGGGAACATTTTGGGATTTGAGAGTTTTCTCTGCTCCACCTGTTCCGTCCATTACAACACCTTTTGCAGGGTTTATAATTCTTGCATTTATGTCTGCATTGCTAAGAGTTTATTTTAAAAAGATTGACCCGCAATATGCAGAAGAACTTGCTGTTCAGTCAAGAAGCTCAATAAAAAAACCTAAGCCGAGAAAAGAAAGACCTTCCGATGAAATTTATGATGATTTTTCCAATGAGCCTTTTGTAAAAGATGAATTTTATGAAACCATTCAAAATGCTCAAAATGAACAACAATCAGAAGAACTTTCGGTTCAAGAGGTTGCTCAAAATATATCAGAACCAATTCAGGAAGAGCCTGAAACCTATGTGGTTGAGGAGCAATACGTCCAGCCAGAGTATAATGATGCTGAATTTGCACAAGAATTTGAATATGTAGCTCAAGAACAGCCTGTTATACTTGAAAATGGCGAACAGCAGATGCAGGATAATTTTGAGTATGCTCCATCTAAAGAGGAAAAAAGAGAAGTTGTAAAAAGGAAAATTGAATATTCAAGTATGGAACTTGAAGAGTTGCTTTCAAAAAGTCTTGATGATTTAATATATGGCACAAGTGAAAGCGATGATAATAAAAAAGGAAAAAATAAAGCAAATAATAAACAATATTTTGGGGAGGTGCCTGAAAAATGAGTGTTATAATTCAATTCTTTTCAGCGGCACTGTACCTTGTATTTGTTCAAAATTTGGTGTTCAGCGGAGGATATGGTGCCAGCGAGGTTATAAGAACCGCAGCAAGGCCTAAACAGCTCGCTTTGTTTGCAGTAATGATAACGTACTTTTCAACGGTAACATCGCTCCTGTGCAGGCTTATTTGGCTTATTCCGGTGTTCAAAACAGCTAATACAATTATTGCAATAGTAATGTTTACAGTGGTCCTTATTGTAGTATATTTAATTACAGCTCTTGTAATCATAAAAATGCTTAGCGGGGCAGGATGGAAGCAAGAGGAAAAGGAAAAACTTTTGCGTCAACAGGGCGTTGCGGCTTTTAACACGATTGTGCTTGCAGTTCCGCTTATTAACCAAAGAGTGGCATATACGGTGGTTGAATCAATAGGAGCGGGCATAGGAGCAGGTTTGGCATTTATTATAGCTACTGCTATTCTTCATATGGGAATGAAAAAAATTGAAGACAATAAAAGCATACCGAGCTGTTTTCAAGGAACTCCGGCAGTTTTCCTTTACCTTGCAATTATCTCAATGGCGTTTACGGGATTTACAGGAAAATCATTATTCTTTTAATAACAAATTTTATGTGTGGCATAGAAAACCTATGCCACACATTTTTATTTTTATCATATTATGTTTATATTATTTTATTACCTAATAATTTTTAAAAGTCCTTTGCAAGCTGTAAATATCCAAGTTCTTTAAAACCAAGCTTGCTGTAAAGATTGAGAGCAGAAATATTTTCTTTAACTGCTTCAAGACGAATTCGCTTTACATATCCATTGAATTCGCAAAAAATAAAATCAAATAATTCTTTTGCATAGCCTTTGTTCCTGTATTCTTCAAGTATGAAAATCTGTTCAATCCAAAGGCAGAAGCCACCAACCTCAGGAGAAAACATTTTTGTGATAACCACATAGCCAATGATGGCACTTTCTTTTTCTATTATGTATCCAAAAATATAATCACTGTTATTTGTCATTTCATAAAAGGTGTTTAATATGTTTTCCTGTGGGGCAGGATGAGAAACAGCATCTGAATTATAAAATTTATTTGCAAGAGATATAAATTTTTCTTTGTCGTTGACGATTATTTTTCTTATCATATTCACACAACCTAAAGCATTTTTATATTAATGTATCATAATGTAAAGCTAAAATCAAAACAGGAGCAAGAAAAAGCTCTGCTCCTGTTTAACCTTGTTATTTTGTTGTTTCTGTTGGGTCTAAAATGGTTGATAAGTTTTCTCCTGCCTCATCAAGTCCCGTTGAAATGTCTTCTCCTAAAGTATCCTCTTTAGTTGTTGATGAGCTCGTTGTCTGCTTGTTTGTTGTTGATGTTGTAACATCTCCGGCTTCCTTTTTGCCACAAGCAGCAAACATAAACACACTCATAATCAACGCAAGGCATACAGTTAATATTCTTTTGTTCATTTTTTCACTCCCTTTGGATTTAGAAATGCTCACTTAATATGCGTATAGCTTTGAGCGATTAATAACATTATTAACCTCACTAATGGGGTTGATATAATTATTCCCTTAAGATAAATATTTATTCAAAACAACACTTTATCTTGTCAGCGTTCCACCTTCTGTGTGGATTATCATTAAGATTTGAATTTCGTCGCCGGTCTTTGTGTCAACGTAGACAAGAACATCTTCATCGTTTATGCCCTTACATTGAAATTCATAACAATACTTTTGAGCTCCGTAATCTGTCGGGATGTTTGTAAGCTTAGAGCTTTGAACTTTAAGTGAACTGCTAAGGCTTTTTTGAGCCTCGTTTTTGGAAAGAACGGGCTGGCTAAAGGAACGCTCCTCGTGGTTCATAAGAAAACCTCTGGAATCAACAGAAACGATTTCTCCGTTACTCAGAGAAACAGAAACCTTAATCAGGTCGGTGTAGCAAATTACATTACCTGAACGATAAGCAAAGTTGATAGTGCATATGCCGTCGTCAATCATATAGTAGGTGCTTTCCATATCTTTGTATCCCAAGGAGCTTAAATATTCTTTGGCACGGGATATTCCGTCATCGGCAGAAAGAGTTGTTTCGCCTGCCCATTGAGAACCAAGAATGTAACAGAGATACCCACCGTTTTTGGTAATGGCAATTGTCTTGTCGTTGCTTGAAAATATAAAGCACGGAATGCTTCCGTTTTCATCAGTGGTATATGAAATGCTCTTTTCTGCAACTCCCGAATATTTTGAGGCAAGAGCTTTTGCTTCGTTTTTTGTAATTCCGTTTTTGCCACTTGTCATTTTGGGCTTTTGATTAAGAATATGGTCTGAAAACGGGCCGTCATAAATAAGGGTTGGATAGTCTGCAAGTGATTGTTCAATATCTGAAAAACCGGAATCAAGGCTTACTGCCTTTGAGTCGTCCGTATTAATCTCAAGATTTCCGGAGGTCAACTGGCTTGTACTTATTGTACCGTTGTTAATTCCATCTCTAAGTGAGTTGATATTGCCGGATAAGTCGTTTGCGTAGTTTAGAAGTTTTAATAGCTGTTCTCGTTCTTTATCTGTTATTTTTTCTCCGTCTGCAACCTTTCTGTTAAGTGACATTGTAAAATCTCCAACTTGAGACAGAAATTTGTAGGTGTTAACAAGTGCAACATCGTTTATTGAAATTTGCGATAAACAGTCCTTTGCACCGGAGGCATTACGCCACAGCTCGGTCGAAAGAGATGCCATCATTGGCGAGGTGTTAGAGTATATTCCTTTTTGCAAGTCGAGTTGCAGCTGGTCAACGTATTCACCCAGCTCGCTGAGGTTCCTTTGCTGCTCGGCTCTTATTTGCAATTCATACTCACTTGCTTTTGTAGTTCCGGTATACGCAAAAACACCAAGTGCAATAATAAGAGATACCATATAAAGACTCAATCGTAATTGGCTTCGTGTCATTTTAGTTTTCAAATCTATTCCCCCGAAATAAAATTTTTTACAGACATTTTTATTTTTACTTTTAAATCTTAAAATATTCAAAAGAGAAAATTTCAAGGTGTTAAAATAGATCTGAAAATCAACCAAAACAACTGTTTTTATGCAAATAAATTTTTAAATAGCATTGCACGGGTTGTATGAATACTGTATAATAGTATGGAATATATTCTATACTAAATCCATTTGTTGGAGGAGAGAGCTTGGAGTGCTATCTTGATAACAGTGCAACAACCAAAGTTTGCGTTTCGGCAGCTGACGAAGTAATGTATATGCTAACCGAAAATTATGGCAATCCTGCATCTCTGCACAAAAAAGGTGATGAGGCGAAAGCGGCACTTGATAAGGCAAGAAAAAATGTCGCCGGAGCACTTTCCTGCAATTCTGATGAGGTCTTTTTCACCAGCGGCGGAACAGAGAGTAATAACATTGCTGTTTTTGGAGCGGTAGAAGCATTAAAACGCAGGGGAAATAAAATAATAACAACCTCGATTGAACATCCAAGTGTGTGGGAGCCTATTTCAAGGCTTGAAAAGCAGGGCTTTGAGGTTGTTCGTCTGCCGGTCGGAGCAGATGGCAAAATAAAAGAGTCAGACCTTTTAAAAGAAGTGAATAAAAACACTGTACTAATCAGCATTATGCTTGTTAATAATGAAGTTGGTAGCATACAACCTGTTAAAATGGCAAGAACAGCTGTCAACAGAGCTGCATCCAATGCTTTGATACACTGCGATGCTGTACAGGCGTTCGGTAAAATGAGGGTAAATCCTTCTGAATTAGGCGTAGATTTGCTTACCGTAAGTTCTCATAAGGTACACGGACCAAAGGGTGTAGGTGCACTTTATGTTCGTAAAGGAGTCAGAATAGTTTCTCCTGTTTATGGCGGAGGTCAAGAAGAGGGTATACGTTCCGGAACTTCAGCAATGCCGGCGATTGCAGGCTTTGGTGCAGCGGTTAAAGAATTTGAAGACTTGGAGTACAATCTTGCAAGAGTAACATCTCTTCGAAATATGTTTGTACGAAATGTAACCCAGATACCCGGAGTTTATGTAAACTCGGCACCGGACTCTTTGCCATATATTATCAATATTTCGGTTACAGGTATTCCATCTGAGGTAATGCGAAATGAATTATCATCAAATGAAATATATGTATCCTCAGGCTCGGCGTGCTCAAAAGGCAAAAGGAGCAAAGTGCTGACAAGCATAGGAGTTCCAAATCAAAGAATTGATTCTGCATTGAGAATCAGTCTTTCAAGATATACAACAGTAGAAGAGCTTGAAATGTTGACCAAATGTATCGCAAATGCACGTAAAAATATTAGAAGCGTATAAGAAAAGGCAAAATAAGGAATGATAAAATGAACGAAGTAATATTAATAAAAAACGGTGAGCTTGCGTTAAAAGGGCTAAACCGTTCAACCTTTGAAGATATTTTAATAAAAAATATTCGTCGTAGGATAAGCGGTCTCGGCGAGTTTGAAATAAGAAAATCTCAGTCCACAATTACAATTGAACCAAAATCAGATGATTTTGATATGCAGCAGGCGGTTAACCGCCTTTCAAAAATTTTTGGTATTGCAGGCTTTTCAAGAGCAGCAACAGCCGAAAAAAATATGGACGATATTTTAAAAACAGCCGAGGTGTATCTTGCAGATACATTGCTTGAAACAACGACCTTTAAGGTTGAAGCAAAGAGGGCAGACAAAAAATTTCCACTAAAGTCTCCCGAGATTTGCAATGAGGTTGGCGGATTTCTTCTTGAAAAGTTTCCTCATCTTCAGGTTGATGTTCATAATCCGCAGCTCACCGTTAACATTGAAATAAGAGATAATTATGCATATATACGAGGAAATCAGATAAAGGGTGCAGGCGGAATGCCTGTTTCAACAGCAGGCAGAGCAGCACTTCTTATTTCCGGAGGAATAGATAGTCCTGTTGCAGGATATATGATGTCAAAGCGTGGCGTTTGCTTAACTGCCGTTCACTTTGCGTCTCCACCGTACACCAGCCAGCGTGCCGAGCAAAAAGTAATCGAACTTTTAGAAAAAGTTTCTGAATACAGTGGAAGAATAACAATGTTTATTGTTCCTTTTACAGAAATTCAAGAGCAGATTAAAGACAATTGTCCTGAAGAGCTTTTTACAATCATAATGAGAAGATTTATGATGAGGGTTTCTGAAATCGTAGCAAGGCAGGAAAACTGCGGAGCATTGATAACAGGAGAAAGTCTTGGACAAGTTGCAAGCCAAACCTTGTATGCAATCGGGTGTACAGATGCAGTTTGCACATTGCCTACATTCAGACCGCTCATAGGAATGGACAAGGATGAGATTGTATCAATCTCAAGAAAAATAGACACCTTTGACATATCAATTCAGCCTTACGAGGATTGTTGTACGGTATTTACACCAAAACATCCAAGAACAAGACCGACTCTTGAATATGTTGAACAGGCAGAGGAAAAACTGGATATAGACACATTGGTAAACAATGCGCTTAAAGATAAACGTATAATTACTGTCGGATAATTTAGTTCTACGGTAAAACTACTTTTGCAGAACCTTGTTATCCACACAATTAAATCAAGGGGATGGGTTTTTGAACTGCGAAATTTTAAATGTCGGAACTGAGCTTTTACTGGGAGATATTCTAAACACAAATGCACAATTCTTGTCTAAGGAGCTTGCAGGTTTAGGCATAGGAGTCCAGTATATAAGCACTGTTGGAGATAACGAAGAAAGGCTTACGCACTCTCTTGACTCCGCTTTGAAGCATAGCGATATGGTTATCACAACGGGAGGTCTTGGACCTACGGCAGATGATTTGACAAAGGAAGTTTGCTGTAAGGCACTTGGCGTTGAGCTTGTAAAGGACGAAGAGAGCTTTGAAAGAATGAAGAGTTTCTTTCAAAGCTGTAATCACAATATGCCAAAGACAAATGAAAAGCAGGCATATATGCCTAAAGACGGAATAATTTTCAAAAACAATCTTGGAACAGCACCGGGATGTGCTGTTGAAAAAGACGGAAAGATTATAATTATGCTTCCCGGACCACCGAGAGAACTCGTACCAATGTTTAATGAGTCGGTAAAGCCATACTTGCAAAAGTTTTCTGACGGAGTTATTGTTTCCCATAATGTTCGTACATTTGGAATTGGTGAATCTGCTTTGGCAGAGAAAGTTAGCGACCTTCTTGAACAAAGCAATCCAACAGTTGCTCCTTATGCAAAAGACGGAGAAGCATTGCTTAGAATAACAGCCAAGTCTGACACAAAAGAAAATGCTGAGCAAATGATAAAGCCTATTATTGACAAGCTTTATTCAATGTTCGGAAGCCTTATTTATGGAATAGATTTTGATAATTTAGAGCAGAGTGTAATACAATTATTATCAGAGAAGAAAATGACTATATCTCTTGCAGAATCCTGCACCGGAGGATATCTTGCAAAAAGATTAACCGAGGTGTCGGGTTCAAGTGCTGCGTTTGAATGTGGAATTGTTTCATATTCAAACAGAATAAAGCAGCAAATACTTGACGTAAATAAAGATACACTTGACCAATATACTGCTGTAAGCGAACAGACGGCTGTCGAAATGGCAAGAGGAGCATTAAAGCTCAGTGGTTCGTCAATAGCTATCGGCATAACAGGAATAGCGGGTCCTGATTCAGATGAAACAGGAAAGCCTGTCGGACTTATTTATTTGGCTTTGGCAGATGATAAATCTGCTTGGGTACAAAAGCTTGAAACAGGAAGAAAAGATCAAAGAGAGCTTAACAGATTTCTTGCCTGTTCGTATTCCTTAAATATGGCAAGAATGTACCTTGAGGGGAATATAGATGAATTAAATCTTAGTAAAACTGATTTTTAATTTTAAATAAAGAGGTGTTACAATGGCATCGCAAAAGTCTCGGGAAAACGGAAATCCCAAACAAGAGAATAAAGAGGCGAATAAGGAGCCAAAAGCTGTAAAAAACACCGATGACTCTGTATCAAAAGGAAAAAAAGAGTCTGCAGAGAGTGCAAAAAAGTCTGCGAGTTCCAATAAAAAAACGCAGGCTAAAAGCAGTGAAAGTACAGTGGATAATAGCTCGAAAGAAAAGAAAGAAGAAAAGGCTCAAGGTTCGGAAAATAAAAAGAATAGCCCCAAAAAATCCACTGCGAACGACGAAAAATCAAAGAGAGAAAATAAAGATATAAAATCCACAACGTCAAATAAAAGCAGTGGAACTGAAAAATCAACTAATGGCAAAAAAACAAATTCCAAATCAAACAAATCGGAGCAGGCGAAAGCAGACTCAAAAAATAAAAAGAGCCAAACACCTGCTTCCGATAAGCAGAGCCAAACAAATAAAAAGTCTGAAAATAAGACTTCAAGCGATAAAAAAGACAGTGTTAATCAAAGCGAAAATAAAACCAATAAACAAGATATAACTGTATCAGAAAAAAAGAATATAAAAGAAGAAAAACCAAAGAAACCAAAAAATCAAAGTTCAAAACCTAAAGAAAAAGCACAGGGCAATAAAGAAACTGAAAAAACTGAAAAAGAGAAAAATGATAAAAGCTCAAATTCTAAAAAGAAGAATAACTCAACGTCTAAAGATGAAAAGTTTGAAGATGCCAGGTACATAGAAAAATCGGAAAATGCAGAGCTTGAAAATCCTGCTAAAAGCGGAATCACCAAAGACCCCGAGGCTTATGAGCAAAATCCTTTGCCTGAGCAAGAAGTATCTCCTGCCGATGATAGCTTTGAGGTAAGCGAGATAGACAATTTGGAAAATGATTTAAACGTCTTAAAAAGTGATGTAAAATCAGAGCTGGATGATAAAAGTCGGTCGGTATATAGCCAGTCGGTAGAAGAGCATCAAGATGATTTTAATAAAGATGAATCAAAAAAAGAAGATGCTAACAATTCAAAGCTTGAAAAAATCTTACCCGTTGATACTGACAGCCCAAAGGAATTGCTGAGAAAAGTGCTTACAATAATGTGCTCGATAATTATTGTCGTTTGTCTGGTTGTCTTAATTGTATCCACATTTAAAAATCAAAACGGAAAAGGTTCTCCAAACTCAGCTAAAAATCCTGAGTCTGAATTTGTTCAGGATGAAGAGGACTTGAATGAATATCCTGATGGAATTCAAGATAAATATAAAAAATTGTATCTTGCAAACAAAGATACTGTCGGAGTAATATCTGTTGACGAAACCGACATTGAGCAACCTATTGTTCAATATAAAGATAACAAATACTATTTGTCGCATAACTATTATAAAAAAGAATCAGAGCAAGGTGGAGCCT